>DATGNG010000093.1:0-6842 GCA_035306865.1 Sphingobacteriaceae bacterium | reverse complement strand
AGTGATAGCCCAGGCCAGGCGCAGGGGAAACTGGGAAAATGTCCCCAGCACATCCTCATGGATGCGATCCTTATCCTGATCATAATCATATCTGATGTTCTCCCACACTTCCCGTTTTACTTCTACGGTATCCTCATTATCGTCATTTGCAAAGCCTACGATCAGGCTATCCCCAGAACTGTCAATATGATGTATATGACCAATTTTTCCATTAAAATACCGGCGGTCTTCTCCACTGTCATTCCTGATAAACATGACCTGGGCGCCGACTTTCAACTGCAAATCGGTCTCTGCCGGGTAAAGAGCTTCAGAAAAATCTCCTTTTATCCTGGCACTGAGTGTGACGCTGTGACCGGGCAAGGCTGCCAATTCATTGCGATTGATTTCATCAGCACGTCGATTGTGAGAAGTGAGAGTAATGTATGCGTCTTCCTTTGGGGGCACAAAGTCTTCCTGATAATAGCTGTTGAGTTGCTCCAATTCTCCCGGAGTACAGGCATCATTTCGTATGGCGTTCAGGAGACTGATAAAATCGGCATCGCTTTGGCGATAAACCTTATCCAGCTCGAGCATTACCGGAGGGCTGTCCTTCAATACTTGTGCATCAAAGAAAAAAGGACTCTTGTAATATTGTTCCATGATCCGCCACTCGCTATCTTTGACTACAGGGGGGAGTTGGTAAAGATCACCAATGAACAGGACCTGCAAGCCTCCGAAAGGGCGAGCGTCCCGGCGAACGGACTTGAGAATGGTGTCAATGGCATCCAGGGCATCAGCTCTCACCATGGACACCTCATCTATGACCAGCAGCTCAATCTCGCTCAGCAAAGCCCTACGGCGGGTGGTAAGCCTCACTTTCCCAAACAATCGCCTTTTGTCATAAATCGCCAGATCCGATTCCTCTGGTAAAGCCTGCAGTTGTTGGGGGACAAACAATCCGAATGGCAACCAAAACAGCGAGTGCAGGGTCATTCCACCCGCATTCATTGCAGCAACCCCCGTAGGAGCTGCAACCACCATTTTTTTATGCGACTGCTGCCGGATATACCGGAGAAAAGTAGTCTTTCCCGTACCAGCCCGTCCTGTCAAAAATATAGATCGGTTTGTTTGGTTTACAAACGAGACAGCATGCAGGAATGCCGCATTATCCGGATCAAAATGTGTGTCTTCTGTTTTTGCCAAGTTGATTTATTCCCAATTATTCCTGACCTCAAAGTTAATGCTTTATAAAGTTAATGCTTTATTTAATCTAAATTTTAATTAAGTTTGCCTGTCCAAAGACCAGTACTATGCAGAACCAGACAGCCTTAAGTGATCTTACTTGTGGTGATACAGCGGAAATATCCCATTACGATACGGGATTGCTGCCTGTCAAATTTTACGAAATGGGATTGCAACCCGGGGCACAGGTGCTCATCCAGCACAAAGCACCGCTCAACGGGCCGGTCTGTATCAATATATTGGAAAATGATTCGCTGATCGCCGTACGCATGTCAGAAGCATCCCAAATTATCGTCCGCAGAATCCCATGAAAAAATTTATTGTCGCACTGATAGGGAACCCTAATGTGGGTAAAACCTCACTTTTCAACCGACTGACCAAACTCAATCATAAAGTAGGGAATTATCCGGGGGTGACCGTGGAAAAGCGTACGGGCACCATCAAGCATGGAGATCTGCTCTATCAGATTGTGGATTTGCCGGGAACCTATTCTATTTACCCCACATCCCTGGATGAAGAGGTAGTCTTTGATACCCTGAGTAATAGCGAGAATGAATTGTTTCCGGATCTGGTGCTGGTCATTTCGGAGCCGGGGACACTGAAACGGGGGATTGGACTTTATCAGCAAGTGCGGGAAATGGGTATGCCTGCGCTTTTTGTGATTAATATGGTGGACGAATCCGATTTGAAGGGAATAGAAATCGACCTCGATAAGCTGAAATCCCTGCTGAAAACGGATATTTTTCTCACCAATTCCCGAACGGGCCAGGGAATAAAAGAACTTGTAAGTAATTTTGGACAAAAGCCTCCTGCTTATTTTGGCTCTTTCCCCATGCCAGACGACGTCTTACCGGCCATGGAGGAAGCAAAAAAATTATTCCCCCTTTCCACCGCCTATAAAACCTGGCAATACCTTGCTCAGGACAAGGTTGCCCATCTTGCTGAAAATCAAAATAAGGCGCTGCATTCCATACGGGAAAAACATGGTCTGGAGGCCCAGCAACTGCAAAAACTGGAGGCTATGGCAAGGGGGCAGCAAATCACTTCGGACCTTGCCGGGACCATACGTAAAAAGGAAAACAAAAGTCTGGGAAAAACCAATAAAATCGACCGTTTACTCCTGCATCCGGTACTGGGTTATGTAATATTTTTTGTTGTCCTGATGTTGATTTTCCAGGCCATATTTGCCTGGTCTGCACCTTTTATGGATGCAATTGATGGGTTGTTTGCTTCCATTGCAGGTTACCTGCATGGCACCTTGCCGGAAGGTCCGCTTTCTTCACTGTTGATAGATGGCGTGGTCACCGGAATAGGAGGCATTGTTATCTTTCTGCCCCAGATCGTGATTTTGTTTGTTTTCCTTTCTTTGATGGAAGAATCAGGCTATATGAGTAGGGTGGTTTTTCTGATGGATAGATGGCTCCGGCCTTTTGGACTCAACGGAAAGTCGGTGATACCGCTTATGTCCGGTGCTGCCTGTGCCATTCCCGCCGTCATGTCTGCCCGGAATATTGAAAACCCCAAGGAAAGATTGCTGACCATTCTGGTGACTCCGTTTATGACTTGTTCAGCGAGGCTTCCCATCTATATTGTGATCATTGCACTGGTTATTCCGGAGGGGAATATCGCAGGTTTCAGTTATCAGGGGCTGGTCCTTTTCGTCATGTACATCCTGGGTCTGCTTAGTGCGCTATTGTCTACATAATTGCTAAATCTTGTTATCAAAAGCGTGCGCAGCAGTTATTTGATTTTTGAGTTGCCCACCTATAAAACACCGGACTGGAAAAATGTGGGTATCAATGTCTGGGAAAAATCCATGGGCTTTTTGATCGGGGCAGGCAAAATCATTCTTGCTATGGCCATCGTATTGTGGGTCTTGGGTAATTTTGGTCCGAATGATCGGTTTAGCCAGGCAGAAAAGTATGTGCTGGAAGAACAGCCTGGTTTGCAGGAATCGGAGCTGCAACAGGAAATCAATGCATATAGATTGGAGCATTCCTTTCTGGGATATATGGGACAGGGAATAGAGCCGCTGATCGCTCCCCTGGGTTATGACTGGAAAATGGGGATCGGCCTGATTTCTTCTTTTGCCGCCAGGGAAGTGTTTGTGGCAACTATGGCAGTAGTTTATAGTCTGGGAGATGAAGTAGATATAGATGACGATGAACAGAAAGGCACATTGTTGAGCAGAATGCGTAGCGAAATCAACCGCAATACCGGACAGCCGGCTTATAATTTTGCTTCTGGTATTTCTCTACTGCTGTTTTATGCTTTCGCAATGCAGTGTATGGCTACTATTGCCATTGTACGAAGGGAAACCGGTTCCTGGAAATGGACTTTGATCCAGTTGTTCTTTATGACCGGACTGGCATATCTGGTAGCATTGATTGCTTATCAGGTCCTTAAATAAAGGTAGAAAAATGGACGTATTAATTCAATACATACTGATTGCATTGCTTTTTGCAGGAGCGGTATATTACCTCTACAACCGCTTTTTTGGCAAAAAGAAATATGCAGGGGGTTGCGGAAAGGGTTGTGATTGTCCCATGGATCAGGAGCACGGTAGCAAAGCCCTTTAGGCCAACACCTCCTCCAGGACAGAATGGGATCTAATTTCCCCGAAATTATCAATATGAAGGCGGTAATAATCGATGATTTTTTCCAGAAGATAACGCCGCTGCTCCCGTTTAATAGTGATTTCATGCAATTGATCCAAAGAGATGCGGGTCAATTGATTCAAAATACCCACATATGGCTCTGCCAACACATAAGGATGTGAAGGCTCGGATTTGACAAAAACCCCATTTCTCAGGTCAAAGAACTTTTCTCCCTCCTGTGCCCTGACAGGGTGAAACCCAAGAAACCGGGTCAAACGTATTAGAAAATACAGGTGAAAATCGGGCGGCATATGCTCCACTGAATCGAGCCAGGCCACCGCATTGAATACAAATTGGAAGAGGGGGGTATCCGTCTCCTGATGCCGAAGAACTTTGTAGAGGATTTCATTGAGGAACATAATCACCGAGCTTTTGGCCATATCATAGGGAATAGACAAAAAAGCAGGGGACATTTTGCTTTCCGAAATACGCTGCAGATTGGCATTGGAGCGATATTGTACGACCAGATCCAACAATTGCAGGGGCTGTAGCATATTGATCGGTAGTTTGGCCCTCGGTCGCTTGGCACCGTGCACCATGAAAGACTGGACTCCAAAAGATTCGGTCAGAATAGTAGCTACTACACTTGTATCCCCATAATTGGTTAGCTTCAAAACAATGCCTCGCGTCTTTTCAAGCATGATGATTCAGGTAAAAGCAGTATAAGTTCGTGAACCTTCCTAAATATAGACCCAATATGAATCTCCTCAATATATCCTTAATACAGAACTGTAAATTTGAAGTCCAGCGGATCAAACAAGTGTATCAATTCGCCAAACAAATCCTTCCCGTATCGCACATAATATAAACCAAAATTCTCTTTCCGTTCCTGGAGTCCGCCGCCCGGAAACAGCTTTTCCTTGATCCTTTCAATCTGTAGTACTGCATCCTGATGATTGCGAATATCGGCTTTAAGCAGCTTTTTTTCCAGATTCTGTATCGCTCTTCTCAACCTGGCCTCTACCGCTTCCGTACTGGGGCCCAAAGTGCTGTCGATTCTGGTAACCCGCTGCTTGATCTTTTCAAAAGTGGCATGAAACTCCTCCCATTCCTCATTCAAATCCAGCCTGTGATTCGAATGTCTGGCTACATATTCTCTTTGCAGCACATCGGTTGGCAGGAATATTTGTCGGAAATCAAGGTTAAGGCGAGAAAGCTTGTCGGCGACCGAACGATCCGTTATTATTGCTGAGTTTCGGGGAACCAAGATAGGGAAAGCTTGCTGATAATGGTCAAAAACACCTTTCAACTGTAGCCAATATGCGATTTCGGCTCCGCCTCCTATATAAGCCAGGTTGGGAAGAATCGTTTCCTGATAAAGGGGGCGCATAACTACGTTGGGACTGAAGCGTTCCGGATGGGCATTCAATTCAGCTTCCAACTCGGCTTCAGTAAATCGTACTGACTGATTCAAAACCTGAAAACTCCCTTCCTCCTCCACGATCCGTTCCCGGTAGGTATCGGTCAGGTAAAAGAAATTGATGGGCCTCCCATTGACCTGCACCCCAAAACCACGTTCCTGCAAAAGCGCATTACTGTCCGAAATCGCCTTGGCACTTCTCCCTTTTCGGATGTCTTCGGACATGATGGGCAAAAACTTCTTTTTCAGGGGTGCATTGTCAGCATCCACGATCACCAAGCCCTCTTGCCCAAAAAGCCGGTGGACAAAAAGTCTTGTCGCATCCGCCAGATTGGGTTGGCCCAAATACGCCTCTTCCACCATTTGTGCCAGCTCGGCAGCATAACCCGACAGGCCCAATGCCCCCTGATAAGCCCTGAGAGTTTCAACAAAACCCTGAGTGGGTATTCTGCCGGTGGCAGATAACGCCGATCTATCCCAGGAAATTTTCCGGCCATGCAAAAAGGTATGGTTGATCTCAGCAAAATCATGGTCTTCGGTCGCCATCCAATAAACCGGCACAAAATTGTAAGCCGGATAGCTTGCCTTCAGATCTCTTGCAAGCCGGACAGCGGTTGCGATCTTAAAAATAAAATACAGCGGCCCGGTAAAGATATTCAATTGATGGCCCGTGGTGACGGTGAATGTATTGGATTGTTCTAATGACTCTATATTGGCTTTTACTGCCGGCGCATCATCAAGCAGGCCCTCATATTGCTTCTTGAGTTGCTCCACCAAAACTTGTCTTGTACTCGCAGGAAAAGACGATTTTTCCAGGATCTGTTTCCCGAACCCCTCCAGGGTAGGCTGATTGCCATAAAAAGGTGCTAAATCCTTGTCGCCTGCTAAATATGCCAACAGGATTTTGGAAAAGCTGTTGGTATCACTGTAATCTATATAGGTGGCTTTCATTAATTTTTTCGTATCTCCAAATAATGCTTTTTCAATTGCAAATAGTGTTTTTTCAATGGACAAACAATTTACATCTTTTAATCTACTATTAACGATAAGGCACTGGATCTGTCAGGCGAAAACGAATTCGTAGTTTCTCTTCACCTCTTTGCAGCTGTAGGCGTACCTCATCCCCCGGTTTAGCGTGAAATCTACTCAATACTTTTGCCAATGTGAGATTGTCCGTATGGACACCATTTACCCTCAACAGGATGTCCCCATCTTTTACTCCGGCCAGAGCGGCAGGGGAATCTTTTCGTACGCCTTCTATCTTATAGAGCGGCTTCAGCACAAAGCTATACTGAAAATGATCATTTGCAATGTAGAATGTGATCCCTCTTTCCTCCTCCAAATATCCCCCGGTATCTGATCTGGTTATGGGAATCTTGACCACCTCTTTTGTCCATATCAATCCATCATGCTTTACACCTATGCCGGCCATATTCAACAGAAAAGGTTTTCCAAATTGTTTGTTCTTTCGGAGATAAAGGTGCTCATTTTTATAATCCATCAGCACAAAGAAGCGTTCAAGGCTTTGGTTGCCTATGGAGCCTATGCGTCCGGGGGCAAACCTGGCAATATATACCGAATTGGAATCAGGATATGCTACAATA
>DATGNG010000092.1:0-6261 GCA_035306865.1 Sphingobacteriaceae bacterium | reverse complement strand
ACTATTTCAAACTTTCCCCTACATTCAGTATTCGCGGATCGGATGGAGACGGACTTGTACAATCTGACAACAGGTTGAGCAATACGCTGATCAACAGCCTTGAAACCAGAAACTATTCAAATAACTTTGCACCAAACTATGGTGTGAGCGGTTTATACAACAGGAGGCTAAATGAATCAGGCAGAAACTTGTTCTTTGACTTCTCTGTCAATACCTCAAGCACGAAGCAGGATGAAGAGCGTATCCAGGAGTCTGCAATTTTTGGAGATACTGATATCGAGACCTATATCCGTACGATTGCTGACCTCAACAACAAAAGCCTGAATGGAGGGGCATCTGTTTCATACACGGAACCCATGGGCGAGAAAGGAAGTCTGGAATTCAATTATGATTACAACTTCAGGAATTATGACAACCGTCGCTTTGATAATGCGTTTGATTTGGATGGTCCAATGGTGCCCGGTCAGGATCCCACGGTATTTATCGGGGACAGAATCTTTGACTATTCCTTTGTGACGCACAGGGTAGGAGCAAACTATCGTTTCCGTTCCGAAAAAATCATATACTCAATCGGCGCAAGTGTACAACCCAATCATTTGTCCGGTGATGCCACCGTCAATGACAATGTTTTCAGTATCAACCGAAAAGGAGTAAATTTTGCCCCAATTGCGAGGTTTGAGTACAAGTTCTCCAGAACCAAATCACTCAGCTTACGCTATTCGGGACGTTCCAATGAACCAAGCTTTTCTCAATTGCAGCCGTTCACTGACGCTTCGAACAGAAATAATATAGTGACCGGTAACCCCAACCTGGATGCAGAGTTTGGACACGATCTCCGTTTGAGCTTCAATAACTTTGATGTAGCCTCTGGTCAATCTTGGTTTGCAGCGGTAACAGGGTCGGTGACCGAAGATAAAATCGTATCCAACAGGACTATTGTGGTAGATCCGGAATTGGGTGTAGTGCAAAACACCAGTTATTTGAATACCGATGGGTTCTATAGCCTGAGAGCATTCTATAACTACTCAATTCCATTCAAGGAAAGGACTTATGTGATCTCATTCAATGGTTTTTCAAGCTATAACAACAACATATCCTTTACCGAGGACATAAAAGGACTTGGAAAAAACCTGCAGCTTTCACAGGGGCTGAACTTCCGCTATAATCCGAAAGAAACCATTGAAATCACACCAGGAGTGCGGTATGCCTTTAATCAAACTACCAATAGTGCGACAAGTGGCGATCGCGGAAATGTGAACAACAAAATCAATACTTGGACATATTCACTGAATACTGCGATCAATATCACACCAACACTGATCTGGGGAGGTGACTTGTTAAAAGTGACAAATAGTGGTTATAATAGCTCAGTAGGGGGGAATCCTTTCATTATCAATACATATGTTGAAAAACAATTCCTGAAAGGACGCAACGGAGCAATCCGCTTCCAGGCTTTTGACTTGTTGAACGAGCAGACCAACATTTCACGTAATGTGACTGAGAACCTGATCAACGACAGCCGTAGCAATCGTCTGGGTCAGTACTTTATGCTCACTCTTTCATACAGATTCCAGAGTTTTGCTGGAGGAAATATGAATATGAGCGGACAGGGTGGTTCTGGCCATGGTGGACCAGGAAGAATGGGAATGGGAATGGGAAGAGGACCGGGAGGATCTTAAGAACCGATTCGGGAAGATAATTGCCCGGCGTTCTTAACTAATTACCCGGCGTTCGCTTTGAGAATCAGAAGACTTTATATACTTTTGAAGGTTGAACCCTGCATAATCCCAAAAAGGTGATTTTGCAGGGTTTTTTTGGCCGCGAACAGAATATTCCGGTTTTTTAACTAAATTTATCGATCTGATCCTGCTTGTTTAAGGGTGGGACAGTTTAATTTATGGAAATCATGAAGTCCAATGGGCTGGTTTTTATTCAAAAAAATAATAAAATAATTGAGATGCTGAAGAGAATTGTTTTTGTGCTGCTGGTGACTTCGATCGTAGCTTGTGGGTCTAAACCCCGGGTAGATTTGGAGGGGAGTGCGGTTCAGGTAATGCCCACGGCCCAACATGCTGTGATTGTAAAGGAGGTGGTTGGACTTTTTGAAAACTACAGTTATAAAAAAGTGCCATTGGGAGATTCGATTTCCTCCATTGTATATGATAATCTTCTGAGCTCCCTGGATGATGGCAAAAACTATCTGATGAAGGAAGATGTTGTTGAGTTTGAAACGTATCGGTATCTGATGGCTTCCGATTTTAAAAAGGGCGACCTGAGTGCTGCCTACCAAATTTTCAACACTTATATTTCGAGATATTTGGATCGGATGGAGTTTGCGCTGAAAATGGTGGATGAACCCCATGAGTTTTCGATTCAGGAACACTACGTATATAATCGCAAAGACCAGGATTGGTTCAGTTCCCAGGAGGAATCGGATGAGCAGTGGAGGAAACGTGTAAAATACGACTTGCTGAATCTCAGGCTGAGCAGCTCTGCTGTTAACGACAGTACTGCTGCCAAAAACAGGGAAACACTGAAAAATCGATATACCCAGTTAATTTCGCAGGCCAAGAAGACGGATAATAACGAAGCATTTCAAGTGATTGTGGCGGCACTGACTGACGCTATTGACCCCCACACCAGTTATTTCAACCCTTATTTTGCGCAGCAATTCAACGAAGGCATATCCAATACCTTTGAAGGAATAGGTGCGAGGTTGACCATGGAAAATGAAGTCGTTCGGGTTGCCGAAGTGATTGCCGGAGGCCCGGTTTTCAAGGAGAAGGCCTTGCAGATAGATGATCGTATTATCGCAGTGGCACAGGGAGAAGACGGTGAATTTATAGACATTATTGGCTGGAGATTGGACAATGCTGTGGCCAAGATCAAAGGCCCGAAAGGCACAGTAGTTCGGCTGAAAGTGATTCCTGCCGGACAGGAGTTGACTGCTGAGCCCAAAATTGTTTCCCTGACCCGGGAGAAAATTGTTTTAGAAGAAGAATCGGCTAAGAAGGAAGTCCGGACCATCAAAGGTGAGGATGGCAAGCCCTATAAGCTTGGCATCATTAGCATTCCCAAATTCTATATTGATTTTGAAGCCTATAGACGTGGTGACCCTAATTATAAAAGTACCACCCGCGATGTCCGTTTGATCATTGATTCGCTCAAGGAAGAACAAGTTGATGGTATTTTGATGGATCTCCGTTTCAATGGTGGCGGTTCGTTGGTGGAGTCCATAGAACTGACAGGTTTGTTTATAGATAAAGGGCCCGTTGTGCAAGTCAGGGATACCCGCAATCGGGTGGAGATAAATGGGGACGATGAAGAAGGTGTTGCTTGGGACGGTCCGTTGGGAGTCATCATTAACCGCTTCAGTGCTTCTGCTTCTGAAATTTTTGCCGGCGCCATTCAGGATTATGGTCGGGGGCTGATATTGGGGGGCCAATCCTACGGAAAGGGAACGGTACAATCAGCTATAGATATGACAAGGGTCATTAGTCCGACCGACCGCTTATTGCTCAAGGCAAAAAGCGAGGAGAATGCTTCGGTCGTAGTGCCTACTGGTGCGCCACAATTTGGACAGATTAATATTACCATGGCCAAGTTTTATCGAATTACCGGCAGTAGTACCCAGCACAGGGGAGTGACTCCTGACATTACATTTCCATCCTTATATGACAGTGAAAAATACGGAGAAGGTTCACAGGCATCTGCGCTGCCATGGGATCAGATTCAGGCTACCAACTTTACGGCAGTTTCAGATTTGACAGCAGCCATCCATCAACTGGAAAGCAAACATCAGGCCCGTATGTCATCTTCACCGGAGTACAGATTCCTCCTTGAAGATATAGAATCGGCGAAGATCAGAGAGAACGAAGTAAGCGTTTCCCTGAACGAAGCGATCCTGAAAGCGGAAAGAGACGAAAATCAACGGAAGAATCGGGAGCGCATCAATGAAGGCTTGCGTATCCGGGGATTGGCACCTTGGAAAGAAGGAGAGCCTCAACCTAAGATAGATTTTGATTTTATCATGGATGAAAGCCTCCACGTGATGGCAGATTTTATTTCAATGAAGCGTTAATCCGCTACTGATCGGTCGAAGATTTTGCATGGAAAATTATCAGGCAAAACAAGGTTCAATACACGCAAGGTCAATACGATTGTTGTTGACCCTGCTGTTCTTTGTGCTGGTGGGCGCTGTGGTCGGTGGTATTCTGGGAATGTTTTTTGGAATCCTGTTTTCCGGGATTACCGATCCCGGAGAAATGTTGACTGCACTCGAAAACCAGGGAGACCATACCACCATGTTAATGATCGTGCAGGGCTTTACGAGTATAGGAATGTTTATCCTTCCTCCTTTGGCCATGGGCTTATTTGAAAAAAACACCCTAAAATATTTCGACCGCAGAGGCAGGGTGACTTCAATTGTCTTTTTGCTGGTTTTAATCATCACTTTAACCTTTGGACCTATCATCGAATGGCTGGGTATGTTAAACCAACAGCTTTCCCTTCCTGAAAGTTTATCGGGTTTGGAACAATGGATGAAGGCCATGGAAACCGAGTTGGAGGAATTGACGCTGAAGCTTCTTTCCGACACCAGTCTTTCGGGCTTCTTACTCAATTTAATGGTCATTGCCGTGGTTGCGGCTGTTGGTGAGGAACTGTTGTTCAGGGGTTGTCTGCAGCGTATTTTTCAGGATTGGTTCAAGAATCCACATATTGCCATTTGGGTGGTTGCGATTATTTTCAGTGCGATTCACCTTCAATTTTATGGATTTTTGCCCCGCATGGCCCTGGGCGCTTTATTCGGCTATCTATTCTATTGGAGCAAGAATTTATGGGTGCCTATTTTTGCTCATTTTGTCAACAATGCTACCGTAGTGGTTTCCACTTATATCTATCAGAAGCAGGGCAATTCTTTATCCAACATGGAATTGGACATTGATCTCCCCAACTATGCCTATATTGTAAGTTTGCTTGTGTTTGTGCTTGCATTGATAGTTTTTTGGAATAAAATGAAAGGCAGCGAAATGATTCAGCATCAGGCTGATCCACTTAATTAGAGAATAGAGAATAGGGAATAGAGAATATGGAATATGGAAAAAAACTGGATAAAACTGTTAGTGGGGACCAACTCTTTTGAGCTGGAAATGACCAAACAAATGCTGGAAGAGCACGATATTCCGGCCATAATATTAAATAAACAGGACTCCTCCTACAAGTTTGGACAGGTGGAACTCTATGTGCATGAAAGTCAAGAGGCTGCGGCCCGGCTCCTGCTCACGGTTCAGGACTTGCCTGAAAGTCCGGATGAATTCAGCGATGGCCAATGAAAACACGTGCAATAACCGGAGTCTTTTTTGTAGTGCTCATGCTGGCCTCGGTTCTGCTGGGACCTTTTGTCTATTCAGGCTTTTACCTGCTGTTGGCGACTGGCTGTCTTTTTGAATTTTATACTTTGTTTTCGGGTGAAAGGAAAGAAAGCGAATCAGGCTTTTTGCCTCACAAACGGCTTGGGATTGTCCTCGGCTTTTTCATGCTGGCCTGGTTGATTCTGGTCCAGCTCGGCATTATTTCTGACAAGTGGACTGTTTTGCTTTTCATGATTGTTCCGGTTTTGCTGATCAGACAACTCTATCTTTCTGACACTGTTCCCTTCGGGCGAATTGCCGGGACTGTCTTGGGCTTTGTTTATGTAACGGTTCCCTTTTATTGCTTTTTTTTATTGGGCTTTGTGAAAGGAGAATTTAATGGGTTGATCCCAATGGGATTTTTACTGATCCTGTGGGCCAATGATACCGGAGCCTACCTTATTGGCAAATCATTCGGGCGGAACAAGCTATTTGAACGCATTTCTCCTAAGAAAACCTGGGAAGGCTTTGTTGGAGGCGGGCTTGCTGCAATTATGGTCGGCATTATCTTATTCAATCAAACCGACGGGCTGCTGCCTTTGTGGCAATGGTTGGTGGTGGCTGGCCTTATTGCTGTGGTAGGCACTCTGGGAGACCTCGTAGAATCCTTGCTCAAAAGAAGTCTTGCTGTCAAAGACTCCGGCTCCCTATTGCCGGGACACGGAGGTCTGCTCGATCGTTTCGACGGTCTGCTGCTCGCAGCCCCGATTGTATATTTATTTCTTTTGTTGCTTTCTTAATTTGAGAGGTTTTTGCGAAAATATCAAATCCCCAAATTCATACAAATATGGGGATTAGTGTTTTCGCCGAAACACAATTCCGAGAAATGAATTCATTTCTCGGAAAATGT
>DATGNG010000091.1:0-2714 GCA_035306865.1 Sphingobacteriaceae bacterium | reverse complement strand
GACCAGGTGGGTCAGGGCGAGCATGGAATAAACACCAATGCGATTGCCGATAAAGGCAGGCGTGTCCTTACATAAGACAGTAGTCTTGCCTAAGAAACGGTCCCCATAGTCCATCAGGAAGTCCACAATTTCTTTTTTGGTTTCAGCAGTGGGAATGATTTCCAGCAAACGCAGGTAACGGGGGGGATTGAAAAAGTGGGTACCGCAAAAATGTTTCCTGAAATCTTCACTTCGTCCCTCGGCCATCAGATGGATCGGGATACCGGAAGTATTGGAGGTCACTAAGGTTCCCGGTTTGCGGTATTGCTCTACCTGCTCGAAAACCTGTTTTTTGATATCCAGCCGTTCAACGACCACTTCGATGATCCAGTCCACTCCGGCAATATCTTTCATATTGTCCGTGAAATTTCCGGTCCGGATCAGTTTTACATTCTTTTTGCTGTAAACCGGAGACGGATTGGTCTGAATGGCGGTCTGTAAAGATTGATTCACAATCCGGTTGCGCACCAGGGAATGCTCGAGCGTGAGTCCCTTTGCTTCTTCCGCTGGTAGTAGCGAGGCTGGCACAATATCCAGCAACAGCACTTCAACCCCGATATTGGCAAAATGGCAGGCGATCCGGGAACCCATCACTCCTGAACCCAATACTGCTATTTTTTTGATACTTCTACTCATTCTATTTATGATTTAAGATGCAAATTCCTTTTCCGCTGACTCCTTTTCCGATGTCAATTCCTTGTTATTCTTTGGCTTGTATTGCTGTGCCAATTGATTGATACGTGCCAGGGTTTCCACCAATACCTTTCGCTCCGTTTCAGTCAGATGTTCATCCAGATATGCATTGAAATCCTTCACCACCTGCTTGGCCAGTTTCCGCTTCTCCACCCCCAACGGAGTCAGAAAAACCTTGACCGAACGTTTGTCCGCATCATTTACCTGCCTGTAAATCAGGTTCATCTCCTCCAGATTATTCAGGATCCGCGATAGGCTGGTCGTTTTGACCCCCAGCAGATTCGCAATCTGGGAAACCGCTGTCCCTTCGAGGTGGATATTGATCAGCACATAGCCGGTAGCCTGGGTAATCCCAAACTGCGATGCAATCTGGTTATATTTATTTGCAGCCGATTGCCAGGCAGATTTGAGATAATAATCTATGGTATTCTCGTTGTACATAATGTTGGACTGAGCCGGAGTTGCGGTTTTATAACTAAATTTTTAATGGTAATGCAGCAGCAAATTACTATGCTTGCATAGCAAATTTAGAACTAAAAATTTATAAAACAAATTTTTATGCTTTATTTTAGGAATTAATTTAAATTTACCCTTATGAGCACGATAAATATCCCAAGACTCGATTTATTACAATATACTCAGGGTGATGCCGCCCAGCGAAAGCGATTTTCGGATGAAATAGGCCGGGCCTTCAATGAAACCGGCTTTGTCACTATCGCGAATCATGGACTCTCCGATGAACTGATCGACCAATTATACGAAACTGTCCAGGCCTTTTTTTCTTTGCCTCCGGATGTCAAGGCCCAATATGAATTTCCCGAACTTGCCGGACAAAGGGGATACACTTCCCCCGGTAAGGAAACTGCCAAAGGAGCCAAAGCACCGGATTTGAAAGAATTCTGGCAAAGGGGGCAAACCATCCGGGATGTGGAATATTCCAAAGTGGATTTCCCGGACAATCCGACGGTTGCGGAAATGCCTGCGTTTGACAAAATCACAGGTGAAGTATATCGCAAATTGGAAGATACCGGAAGAGATCTCCTCAAGGCCATTGCTGTATATCTGGGGCTGCCCGAGAATTATTTTGAGGAACATGTGTTCAATGGCAATTCGATCCTGCGGGCCATCCACTATTTCCCAATTGAGAACCCTGACGCGCTTGCTCCAGATGCGGTTAGAGCTGGGGCGCATGAGGACATCAACCTGATCACTCTTTTGATTGGAGCCAGTGCGGATGGATTGGAAGTACTGACTAAGGATGGGGAATGGTTTCCGATCAGGGCAAAGGGAAAGGATATCGTGGTAAATGTAGGTGATATGCTCCAGCGCCTGACCAATAATAAACTCAAATCCACCACGCACCGGGTGGTCAATCCGCCTAAGGAATTGATGAAAAACTCCCGTTTCTCAGTACCGTTTTTCCTGCATCCCAAACCTCAAATGAGTCTGGCTTCTTTGGAGTCCTGTATTAGCGGGCAATACCCAAAAGCATATGCGGATTACACGGCAGGTCAATACCTGGACGAACGCTTAAGGGAAATAGGCCTGAAAATGTAACAAACTCTGTAACGGACTTAGCTTCAGCCTCAGCTTCCGATGGGTTTATAATCTGCCGAGCGAATAGTCATACCATTTTCATGGACTTTCGTCGCTTCCATGATTGTAGTTTCATTGGAAGCTTTTTCCAGAGATTCGGTTTTGAGCATAACCCCCTGAAGCATTTTGGCCTCGGGCGGCAGCTTATATTGCGCATTTTTCATGAGCGATCCGAGTTGATTGCCGAAACTTTCTACCATACTGGCGTCCAATTGTTCGGTCAGCCATACTTTGGATTCAACATCAGGTCCCTCAATTTTATAGACTTTACATAGGTAACCCAAGAGGCGTTCGTCCGAAAGTTGGGTGACTTTATAATTTTCGGCTTCTTCAGGTTCCGGTTCTTCGATTTCACTCCCTATCATACCTCCCATCGTTTGCATCAT
>DATGNG010000090.1:0-2578 GCA_035306865.1 Sphingobacteriaceae bacterium | reverse complement strand
CCAGATCAGGTCTCCGCCTTGCAGGTGGAATTCACTGATCGCACCCTCACCCGTATTATGGGCAAATTTGCCCAATGCCGCTCCTTTATTTAGGGCCGTAATTGCTGTTTTACTCAAAGCGCCATAACTCATAGCGCTGATGTTGAACACGCTCAGGTCATACGGTTGACGGCATTGGGTATTCCCCACCATCGTCCTTAAATCCTTTTCCTTGATTTTTACCGGAAATACGGTATGGGCAACCCACTCGTTCCCAGGCTGATTGGGATCCGATTGCATACCAAAGGCTACCGTTTCCCTCTCATTTTTTGCCCGTTGATAAACAAGGGAACGCTGACGGCGATTAAAGGGTTTTCCATCAGTATCTGATTCCCAAAAATATTGTCGCAGTTCCGGTCGGATTGATTCAAAAAAATAGCGGAACAAGCCCAATACTGGGAAATTTCTAAGAATTGCATGCTTCTTTTGAATACTATGGGCAATAGCTGACCACAGTATGGGCAGGGTAACTACCAACCACCATAAATAATAGATGCTAAAAGTAGATGCTAAAATTGCAACCAAGATATTGATTGCAATGGATGAGATGATAATAATTTTTCTTGTGGACATAGCTGACCAAAAAATATTTTTTTCAATCTTAATATCAAATAGCAGGCCACAAATTCTGCTTTTATGCTAATATAAACGGCCTTTTACACTATTGACTTTCAGCGGACAAACATAGGTAAAGCAAAAGGGATAAACAAGAGGTTTTGGTCACTTTCTTGGATGGAATTGAATGATGGCAGAACGCAGATAATCCCGATCCAAATGAGTGTAAATTTCGGTAGTTGTTATGCTCTCATGTCCCAGCATATCCTGTACCGCCCGGAGGTCTGCCCCCCCCTCCACCAAATGGCTTGCAAAGGAATGCCTAAAAGTGTGAGGACTAATGTTTTTTTTAATTCCCGCCTTTTCTGCCAGGGCCTTAATTATCAAAAAAACCATAACTCTGGATAAAGAAGCCCCCCTTTTACCAATAAACACCAAATCCTCAAAACCAGGGTTGATCTTTTGATGCGGTCGGACTTCTCCAAGGTAAATTTGGAGATATTTTATCGCTTGCTGGCCTATTGGGACCAAACGCTCTTTATTGCCTTTCCCTTCCACTTTGATAAATCCGGCATTTAGGTTGAGATTGGATAGTTTCAGATGAATTAATTCGCTGACGCGCAATCCACAACCATACAACACTTCCAGCATGGCTTTGTTGCGCATTCCTTCCCTGCTGCTTAGGTCAAGGGCTCCGATCAATTGGTCAATTTCCTGGATATTGAGCGTGTCAGGAAGTTTGCGTTCCAATCGTGGAGTCTCAATCAGCTCCATAGGACTTTCTTTCAGTCCATACTCTAATTTCAGGAAAGAAAAAAAAGATTTCAACCCCGATAAAACTCTGGCTTGGGTGTGGGCTGAAACCCCAAGCTTATTGATCCATGCCAAAAATCCCTGGATTTCTCTGACCGAAATATTCGCAAGACCCAATTCCTGGATTTCTGCGTACTGCCGCAATTTGTCCACATCCTGGAGGTAGGCCTCAATAGAATTGGCAGCCAAACCACGCTCAAAACGAAGAAATTGCTTGTATTGAACGATGCTGTGCTGCCAATCCATCTAATTTGTTTTCTGACCCGGTTTCAGGCCGGATTATTGTCAATAATAGGTGATCCGAACCACATCCGAAATCTTTTTGGCCAAGCGAATGACTTGTTGGGTATAACCGTATTCATTGTCATACCACACATACAGCACCACCGATTTCCCGTCGTGGGAAACAATGGTAGCCGGCCCGTCAACTATGCTGGGATGGCTATTGCCCACCAAATCAGAACTGACCAGTTCGTTGGATACAGAATATTCAATCTGCTCCGTGAGCGCTCCATATAGGGCCGCTGCACGCAATTCTTCATTGATGCTTTCCTTGGTTACGTCCTTTTCCAGGGTCAGGTTCAAAATGGCCAGAGATACATTTGGGGTAGGAACCCGCACCGCATTACCTGTCAATTTACCAGCCAGATGAGGAAGGACTTTTGCCACTGCTTTATCGGCTCCGGTTTCGGTAATTACCAGATTAAGCGCAGCTGCACGTCCCCTTCGGTATTTTTTATGGTAATTGTCCAATAAATTTTGGTCATTGGTATAAGAGTGTACAGTTTCAATATGACCTTTGTGGATTCCGAAAAGATCATCCACCACTTTCAGGACGGGTACAATCGCATTCGTTGTACAGGAGGCATTCGAATAAATGGTTTCCTCACTATGGTGGTAGGGACCATCATTTATTCCTGTTACAATGTTAGGGATGTCGCCTTTTGCAGGTGCTGTCAACAATACTTTGCTGATGCCCTTTGCTTTCAGGTGTCTTCCCAGACCTTCCCTGTCTCTGAAAACGCCAGTATTATCTATCAATAATGCATTATCAATGCCGTACTGCGTGTAATCTATCTCTTCAGGTCTATTGGCTGCCAATAATTTGACTGACTGTCCGTTGATTACCAGAGCCTGATTTTCGAAATCCTCTGTTACAGTACCCAAGAAG
>DATGNG010000089.1:0-3909 GCA_035306865.1 Sphingobacteriaceae bacterium | reverse complement strand
ATCGGCCTCTCTTTGCTACCTCCAATAATTGAAGTGGTGAGGGAGAAACTGAAAAAGGAGCCTCAAAAAGATTGAAATATGTACGGAAATATTAAATCTGCACTGCAGAAAGAAATACAGGCCATCAAAGATGCCGGACTTTATAAAGAAGAACGCATCATCATTACCCCCCAGGGGGCTGAAATAAAAATCAGTGGTGGGCAGGAGGTAATAAATTTTTGTGCCAATAATTATTTGGGCCTTTCCTCCCATCCGGAGCTGCTCAAGGCCGCCAAAGCCGCATTGGACACACATGGTTATGGAATGTCCTCGGTACGCTTTATTTGCGGTACACAGGACAGTCACAAGGTTCTGGAAGAAAAGTTATCAGCATTTTTGGGCACGGAGGATACTATTCTCTATGCTGCGGCATTTGATGCCAATGGAGGTGTTTTTGAACCCCTTTTTGGGCCTGAAGATGCTATTATTTCGGACGAACTGAACCACGCATCCATTATCGATGGGGTGAGGCTCTGTAAAGCTCAGCGCTTTCGCTATAAAAATTGTGATATGGTGGATTTGGAGGAGCAGCTGAAAGCAGCCTCCGAGGCCCGATTCAAAATCATTGTGACGGACGGATCATTTTCAATGGATGGTGCAATTGCTCCTTTGGACAAAATATGTGACCTGGCCGATAAGTATGATGCACTGGTTATGGTGGATGATTCGCATAGCACTGGGTTTATAGGCAAATCGGGCCGTGGAACGCATGAGCTGTTTGGCGTAATGGACCGGGTGGATATCATTACCGGTACGCTTGGCAAGGCTTTGGGAGGTGCTTCGGGCGGATTCACCTCAGGGAAAAAAGAAATTGTGGAAATGCTCCGCCAGCGGTCCCGTCCTTATTTGTTCTCCAATACACTTGCCCCATCAATTGTGGGGGCCTCCATCCGGGTGTTGGATTTGCTCAGCCAAAGCACTGAATTACGTGATAAATTGGCTGATAACACCGAATATTTCAGGGAACAGATGACCAAAACCGGATTTGATATCAAGCCGGGTACCCATCCCATCGTTCCGGTAATGTTGTATGATGCCAAGCTGGCTCAGGAATTTGCAGCGAAAATGCTGGATGAAGGAATTTATGTGATCGGGTTCTATTTCCCTGTTGTTCCGAAAGGACAAGCCCGGATCAGGGTTCAGATTTCAGCTGGTCATGAGCGGCACCACTTGGATAAGGCGATTGAGGCCTTCACCAAAGTAGGTAAAGAATTGGGAGTGATCTGATTTAAAGAGCTCTGATTTCCAGTTGCAATTCTCGATTGTTTTTTGTATCTTTGCGCCCTCAAAATTAATTATTGCTGGATGCAAAAAATCAGAAACATTGCGATTATCGCTCACGTTGACCACGGAAAAACTACACTTGTTGACAAAATTCTTCACTTCACTAACCTTTTCAGGGACAAAGAACAGACAGGAGAACTGATTCTGGACAGTAATGACCTGGAACGGGAACGGGGCATTACCATTGTTTCTAAAAACGTAGCTGTAAAATATAAAGACGTCAAAATCAACATCATCGATACACCGGGACACGCCGACTTTGGGGGTGAGGTAGAAAGGGTGCTGAAAATGGCTGATGGGGTCATTTTGCTGGTTGATGCATTTGAAGGTCCCATGCCCCAAACTCGTTTTGTGACGCAAAAAGCATTGGCCCTGGGCCTCAAACCATTGGTCATTGTCAATAAAGTTGATAAGGAAAACTGCCGTCCGGAAGAGGTTTACGAAGCTGTTTTCGAACTATTCTTCAACCTGGATGCTACCGAAGAGCAATTGGATTTCCCGGTATTGTACGGTTCCTCCAAACAAGGTTGGATGGGCAAGGATTGGAAAAATCCAGAAACTGATTTTTCAAGCTTGCTGGATGCGATTCTGGATCATATACCCTCGGCTCCATACCAGGAAGGCACGCTGCAAATGCAGGTGACCTCCCTCGACTATTCTTCCTTTGTGGGTAGGATAGCGATCGGAAGAGTGGCCCGTGGTATTATCCGCGAAAACCAGCCGGTTTCCCTGATGAAAAAAGATGGTAAGGTTGTCAAAAGTCGGGTAAAGGAACTTTATACCTTTGAAGGACTGGGCAAAATAAAGGCTCAGGAAGTCAAAGCAGGAGATATTTGCGCTGTGGTGGGAATTGAAGGCTTTGAAATCGGTGATACACTGGCAGACTTCGACAAACCGGAACAATTGGAGGTAATCCACATTGATGAGCCAACGATGAACATGTTGTTTACGATCAATAACTCACCTTTCTTTGGAAAAGAGGGTAAGTTTGTGACTTCAAGGCACCTGCATGACCGTTTGCATAAAGAAATGGAGAAAAATCTGGCTCTCAAAGTGATCCCTACCGATTCACCGGACTCTTATTTGGTTTACGGACGGGGAATCCTGCATTTGTCAGTATTGATTGAGACCATGCGCCGGGAGGGTTATGAATTGCAGGTGGGCCAGCCACAGGTGATTATCAAAGAAATCGATGGGGTCAAATGTGAACCGATCGAGGTCCTGGTGGTAGATGTACCGGCAGAGGTATCAGGTAAAGTAATCGAATTGGTGACCCAGCGTAAAGGTGAATTATTGGTTATGGAGACTAAGGGCACGATGCAACACCTGGAGTTTGAGATTCCTTCCAGAGGAATCATTGGGTTGCGGAACAATGTCCTGACTGCTACCGGTGGTGAAGCGGTCATGGCGCACCGCTTTAAGTCTTACGAACCTTGGAAAGGTCCGATCTCAGGCCGTCAGTCCGGAGTGTTGGTTTCCATGGAAAAAGGACAGACAACGGCCTATTCCATTGATAAATTGCAGGATCGGGGCCGATTCTTTGTGGATCCGGGTGTTGATATTTATGAGGGCCAGATCGTTGGTGAGCACATTCGGGACAATGACTTGGTGGTCAATCTGGTCAAGGGAAAACAACTGACCAATATGCGTGCTTCCGGAAGTGATGACAACGTACGCATTGCTCCCGCAATCAAGTTTTCACTGGAAGAATCCATGGAATATATTCAGGGAGACGAGTACATTGAGGTTACACCAAAAAGTGTCCGTCTGCGCAAAATTTATCTCACAGAAAATGAGCGAAAGGTAAATGCCAAAAAATTCCAATGAAAATCTTGATGGTTTGTCTGGGCAATATCTGCCGTTCACCCCTGGCTCACGGAATTGTGGAGTATCTGGCAACAGAACAGGGGTTGGAATGGTCAGTTGACTCGGCAGGCACTGGAAACTGGCATGTGGGTCAGGCGCCTGACCCCAGAGCCATCAAAGTTGCCCGGAATAATGGGATTGATATCAGTACCCAACGAGCCCAGCATTTTCAGCCACATTTTTTTGACCATTACGACCTCATATTTGTGATGGATCGGCAGAACCTGCAGGACGTACTTGCTTTAGCTGAAAGTGATCGGCAAAGACAAAAAGTTTCTTTATTTATTGAGAATGATGTCGTGCCTGACCCCTATTACGATGATGACTTGTTTGATCCTGTCTTTTCACTCATCTACAGACGGAGCGTCCAGATTATAGGCCAACTGCAGCAATCCTGATGAAAAGGCTCTCCAAAATATTGTTCATTTTACTTATCAGTGTATTTTTATTCTGGTTCTTTGCAAAGGGAACCAATGTATATGCATATGCGATAGTAGGGGCAATTTTTGAGTTGCTGTGGATGCCTGCAATTGCAATTACCTTTTCAATTCCATGCGTTTCAGCTTATTTTTGGATTAAAGAAAAATGCAGGTTTAGTTCAGTTTATCTGTCTATTATGCTTTTATCGCTCATTGTGATTCTTTGGGTTGTTTATTCTTATTGAAATTCAAAAAAATCACATAGGGATTATTTCAAACCCACTTTGCCTTCATAGACAAA
>DATGNG010000088.1:0-5422 GCA_035306865.1 Sphingobacteriaceae bacterium | reverse complement strand
ATGTCTGCAGGCAATGTGAAGCCCCCCTATATCGTTCTGAAGACAAGTTTGAATCCCATTGCGGGTGGCCGAGTTTTGATGATGAAATTGAAGGCGCTGTCAAACGTATGCTTGATGCGGATGGTCGCCGGGTTGAGATTTTATGCGCTAATTGTGAAGGGCATTTGGGTCATGTGTTTGAAGGCGAAGGTTTCACCGCCAAAAACGCCAGGCATTGTGTCAATTCGATTTCCATGAAATTTATTGCTGAATAATTTAGCTATCGCTTCCTCTCAGAGAAGATTCCCGAATAATTAATTGTGTGGGCAGCACCAATTGTTGTTTGGTCTTCGTCTTACCTTCCAATTTATTGATCAATATGTTGATCACCTCTTCAGCGATCTGAGAAATTGGCTGGGACACGACGGAAATCGTCGGATTGGAAATCCGGAAATGCGTGTGATCATCAAAAGAAATCAAACCAGGAGTAGGATTATTGTATTGCTTTAGCGATTTGAGACCAATGATTGCAAGATGGTTGGCAGCAAAAAACAAGGCGTCAGGCTCTGCTTCTGAATAAAACTTGTGGAAGTCATCAATGGGTGTCTGTTCCTCCTGCCATACCGGGATTGTTTTGATCAGGGGGCTGAGATTATGCGCCTCCATCCCTTCGATATAGCCTTCCATCCTGTCTCTCATTTGAGTCTGCTGGGAGGTAGAAGTGACAAAAGCAATGCGCTTAAATCCTTGTTCAATCAGATGATTAGTTGCTTCCAATGCACCTTGCTTGTTTTGCACAATAACAAAATCCGAAGGAAGTTCCGGAAAATATCGATCGAAAATGACGACCGGGAGGCCTTGCGCGATGAGCTCAGCCACCGTATCTTCAATCCCCGGAGGAGGGGTAATCAAATACCCATCCACATGGCGATCCCGGAAAAGCTGAATAAACTCTATGGCTTTCTCCTTGTTGTTCTCAGTGCTACAATAAATAATCCTATAGCCTCTGCTGTAGGCTTTTGTCTCAATATACCGGGCAATATTGGCAAAAAACGGATTGGAAATATCTTCAATTATAAGGCCCAGAATCTTCGTTTTTCCGGTTCTTAAACTTTTTGCAAGTTCATTGGGCCTGTAGCCTACTTCCTGCACATAATCCATTACTCTTTTGGCTAACGCATCACTGAGCCTTTTCTCTTTAGCCCGTCCATTGAGCACAAATGAAACGGTGGTTGTAGAAACACCGAGTGCCTTGGCAATATCACTAATCAATATCTTCTTCTTCACGCCGACAGGTAAATATCTGCGAAAAAAGAAAAAGAAAAACCCAAAAACAAATATAAAATGAGTTATTTTGTTTTTGGGTTTATGAACCGCACAAAACCGCGGAAATTCTGCGTGTTATTGCTTATTTTAAGGTTTTGCCAGCAACACCTTGCGGGACAATTTCAACTTGCCCTGCTTATCGATGTCCAGCAATTGCACCCTCACAATTTCACCTACAGTAAATATTCCATCCATGGTTTCATGGCGGGTCCAGTCAATTTCTGAAATGTGCAACAGCCCATCCTTACCCGGCATTACCTCAATAAATGCACCAAATGGCATAATGGATTTGACCTTACCTTCATAAATTTCACCAACTTCTGGTTTGGCGGCAATGGCCTTAATCCTTTTCACTGCGTCATCAATGGCTGCTTTGTTATCGGCAAATACCTGCACCACTCCTTTATTGTCCACCTCTTCGATGGAAATAGTGGCACCGGTCTCTCGCTGCATTTCCTGAATAATCTTTCCTCCTGGGCCAATTACAGCACCAATATATTCTTTGTCAATGCTAAAGCTAACAATACGGGGTGCATGTGGCTTGTAGTCACTCCTTGGCTCTGCAATGGTTTTCTTCATTTCATTCAGAATATGAAGACGGGCTTCTTTGGCCTGATCTAAAGCTTGGGTCAGCACCTCCCATTTCAATCCATTGATTTTCAAATCCATCTGGCAGGCAACAATACCTTTTTCCGTACCTGTCACCTTGAAGTCCATATCCCCCAAGTGGTCCTCATCACCCAGAATATCACTTAGGATGGCATATTTTCCGGTTTTCTCATCCGTAATCAATCCCATTGCGATACCTGAAACAGGAGCTTTGATTTTGATACCAGCGTCCATCAGTGCCAGTGTACCTGCGCAGACGGTCGCCATCGAAGAAGAACCATTGGACTCCAGGATATCGGAAACAATACGGATGGTATATGGATTTGCATCCCCTTCCGGCAACACCTGTTTCAGTGAACGCATGGCCAGGTTACCGTGTCCGATTTCCCGGCGCCCTGCACCCCTGTTTGGCCGAACCTCTCCGGTTGAAAATCCGGGGAAGTTGTAGTGCAACAAAAATTTGTTGTAACCGTTTATGAATGCACCGTCAATCATCTGCTCATCGTCTTTGGCACCCAAGGTAACCGTAGTCAAGGCCTGGGTTTCACCACGGGTAAACACCGCTGATCCATGCGCTGCAGGCAGGTAATCCACTTCACTCCAGATCGGTCTGACCGTACGGGCATCACGGCCATCCAATCGAATCCCTTCATCCAAAACAAGATTACGGACAGCATCCGATTGCACGTCATGAAAATATTTTTTGAACAGAAATGCTGTTTCCTCATCAATCTCCTCTCCTAAAGTCACAGCGAACTCTTCCCCGATTTGGGCAATTTTCTCGCTGCGCTCATGTTTTGCGGAAGCAGATTTGGCTACAGCATATACTTTATCATAAGTTGCTGCAAAAATTTGCTCGCGCAATTCGGGGTTTGAAGGTTCATGGCTATATGCTCTCTTCTCGGTTTTACCAACCATATTGGCCAATTCCACCTGAGCTGCAACTTGTTTCTTAATTGCTTCGTGGGCAAATGCAATAGCTTCCACCATTTCCGTTTCCGAAATTTCTTTGGCTTCCCCTTCCACCATTCCGATATCGCTTGCGGTACCGGCAACAATGAATTCAAGGGTTGCTCTTTCCAAATCACTCATCAATGGATTGATCACCAACTGGCCATCGATCTTGGCCACCCGCACTTCCGAAGTCGGGCCATTAAATGGAATATCAGAAACCGCAATTGCCGCAGAAGCCGCCAGACCGGCCAATGCATCCGGCATAATATCTTTGTCCGCAGAGATCAAACTGATCATAACTTGGGTGTCAGCATGGTAATCCTCAGGGAACAATGGCCGCAAAGCTCTGTCCACCAAACGGCAGATCAAAACCTCATAATCAGACAAACGGGCTTCCCTGCGCAAGAATCCTCCGGGAATCCGGCCTGTTGCCGCATATTTTTCTTGATAATCTACTGAAAGAGGCAAGAAATCAACACCGGCTTTAGCTTCTTGATTAGAAACAACAGTCGCCAGCAACATAGTATTGCCTTGCTTTACTACTACCGAACCGTCCGCCTGCTTTGCCAGTTTTCCGGTCGAAATTTCAATCTCTCGGCCACCGCCCAGATCGATTGTGGTTTTAAATTCTGTGTAACTCATACTACTTCTGTTTAGCTGACCTTTCATCTTTTGGGTCAACCGATCTATTTATTAAACTTTAAATTGCATAACAAATTAAAAAGCCACCCCCATATTGAGATGGCTTTCTAATGAAAAATTTTGTGCTTACTTGATAATATCCCTTAAGCCCAATGCTTTGATAATCGCACGATAACGCTCGATATCTTTTTTGTACAGATAAGCCAACAGGGAGCGGCGTTTACCTACCAGCATCTGGAGGGACCGTTGTGTCGAAAAGTCTTTTCTGTTTTTCTTCAAATGCTCAGTAAGGTGAGCGATCCTTTTGGTGAACAATGCCACCTGGCCTTCAGCCGAACCAGTATTGGTTTCGTTTCCGGCAAATTCTGCGAAGATTTCCGCTTTGTACTCTTTACTTAAATACATTACTTGAATAATATTAAAGCGTTATAAAATTTATATATCGGGTGCAAAGGTAAGGATTTGATTTTTAGGAATCAATATGGTTGGGTAAAAAAATGATGTCCGTGATGGAGATGGTGGTTCAGGGCTGTACTGCGCTCGCTCAAGCCCTGCTTCATAAGGCCCTTCACCACCATCTCCAATCACTGAAACATAAAGCCCATCCAACATTAGATTCTAAAATTCTGCATAATATCTTACTTCCCCAAATTCATACAAATTTGGGGATTTTGTGTTTTCGCTAAAACAAACTTCCGAGAAATGAATTCATTTCCCGGATTAGTGAAAGCTGTGAAAGGAGTGGTTAAAAAAAAAATTAAAATTAACACAAGATTGGCCAAATTATTTGCTTAGTCTGCAGGTTTTGAATCTGATCCCGAACAATTGGGTTCAGGGCTGTACTGCGCTCGCTCAAGCCCTGCTTCATAAGTCCCCGATTGCGCACAGGCTTCCTCTTAGACCTTGATGTAAATCTTCCTCTTATCCATCCAATAGGCAATTGCCCAGCACAGGGTCAGGAAGCAAAGGGCATAAAGAAAAGATCCGTATTCGGCCGGGCCGGGGACTTTGGCACAAATTTCTGTGTAAAACCACCGCAAAGGCGTGGTGTAAATGGGGTTTCCTTCGGCATTGGTGCCGGTTGTCCAGCGCAGTAAGGCAAGAGTTTTGGGTAGAAGGCCACTCAAAACAAAGATAAACAGGGGGTTCTTTCCGAATACATCGAAAAATCGGGTTAGTCTGTTCTTTACACCCAATCCCTCAATATACCAAATCATAACTCCAATAATCAATACCGCGAGACCAGTAGTATATAGCACGTAGGAACTGGTCCAGATCTTTTTATTGATTGGAAATACCTGTCCCCAAGCCAGGCCTCCAATAGTAAGCAATACACCTGCTACAAATAATCCGCTCAGCATGCGATGCAAAATAACTTGACGATCTGGGCCTAAAGCCAGAATTGTACTTGAGGAGGAGGTACGGATATAATTCCCCACCAAATACCCAAATACGACCTGGACAACGGCAGGTAGCGCACTCATAAGTCCTTCGGGGTCAAAAGGCACTCCTTCGCCCTTATACATATGTGCAACTCCCACGATTTGTTGGTCTATCGCTGTCCCAAACCAACCTGCCAGGCTGTAGGGATCTCCGGGAGCACCAAATAGATAACAAATGATCCAATAAAATACAAGAATGGCGGCTGAGGCCCAGATCAACAATCGGCCTTTCAGGTAAAACACCATTATACTGGCAAAAAAGTAGGCTACCGCAATACGCTGCAGGACCCCAAAGATCCGCACCCCCCTTTCACTGTTTTCGGGATCAACCCAATGCCGCAACACCAGATCTTCCCCTCTCCACTGCAAAAATGGCCACCAATTCAAAAACAAACCGATCAAAAAGATCAAAACCGATCGCTTGATCACCTTTTGCCAAAACACAATGGATCCACCTGCCTGCAAACGGG
>DATGNG010000087.1:0-7407 GCA_035306865.1 Sphingobacteriaceae bacterium | reverse complement strand
TGCAAACGGGGCATAACAAAAGCCATGGCATTACCCACTGCAAAAAGAAAAAACGGAAAGACCAGATCTGTTGGCGTGACCCCATGCCAAAGTGCGTGGGCCAGGGGCGGGAACATAGCAGACCAAGTGCCCGGATTGTTGACCAAAATCATCAGGGCCACGGTCGCCCCCCTGAACACATCCAATGAATAATAACGCTGATTCATAATAAAAGAGGTTAGTCCGCTAAAGATAGCAATTCCCCTCCTTTCCAAGCAAAAATACTGCTACATTATTGCAGCGTCACCCGCAGAGTAAAACCAAAGTTGTCATAAGACGTAGCAAATGTCTGAGAAGTGTATGGACGTACCGAGTTGCTGTCAAAAAACACCCGAATGTTGAAGCGTTGGTTGATAATATAGTCCATTGAAGGTCGGAATGAAATGCTTTTATTTCCTGCTGACACCTCAGCCTCGTCCAATTCTGCCCGATAAACCATGGTTTTCAAATCATTTAAAGAAAGGTCGAGGCGGAAATTGAGGTCATTGGTCATTTGGATATGATCGAACCAGCCGAAAGGCATACGGAAATTGGCGGCCCGATAACCCATTCCCAACACAAAAGCCTGGTCAGACAAAAGAGAGAGTTGGCTGTTTTGCAAACTCAGGTTGAGCGTCCTGGCCCTCCGGTATTCCGCATTGAGTGTCAAGCCATTTTTAAACCGGGCATCCACCCCCAGCAATGGGGCAAATTGCTCGAAAATCGAAATTTGCTGAAACTGATATAGAGGAAGGAAGTTGCCATTCGCATCCTTTTGAGCAGGGAACCCCTGGGATTCGGCGTAAATCGGGGATGACTGGAAGCCATTGACCGAATAGTTATTATTATATCCGTGGTTAATGGTGAAGGAGGTGATGATATCCCTGAAAAATGGGAGATCCGAAAGTCCGGAATAGGTTATCCTCCAATTTGGAAGTGGAATTTTCGGAAATTGGGTAACCTGGAACCGACTGACATCCTTTCCTCCGTAAGTTGCAAGAAAAGCATTTACCATTACCTCCTGTGCATTTTTCCCATACCCATCAGAAAATCCATCTTCCGCCAAACCCTGTGAATTAGGATTTAGTGCCCCCAACCTATCGGAAATCAGTTTTTTATTGGCTTCAAACTCTCTATAAAGTACAGTATGATTTTTAAAAGAAGTACCAATACTAATATATGAAATATTATAGGTTCCGTTGGTGAATGGTGTGACGCTATTAAAGCTGTCCGAACCAGCATCATAGAGAAAATTGGTTACGTAGTTCTTGCTATTCTGTTTGACAGCGGTCAATTCTACCTGAAGCCTGTTGAGGGGTTCTGCCGAAGCTCTCAACGAAATATCTTCGGTTTGGGAAGTCATGTACAACTGATTTTGCAAGGTATCCAGCGTCATCCATCCATTTATTGCAGCCTGATGGCGGATGTCCCGCTGACTACCCAGCAAAAAGCCCCATCCCGGCGCCCTGTGGTCAAAATCATAGCCAAAGGAGCTGGTAGCAGGGAGGTACCCGGGCAAAAACGTACTTTCCACACGAGTATAGGCTCCATTGACATCTTTCACACTGGTCACCAAACCCAAAAGGAAGGATAAAAATCCGGATTCGGCGCCCGGTCCGGTATTATTCCTGATAAACCCAAACTTTTGATAAAGACTCACCAAGCCTAAACGTGGATTGACCTGCATGGTTCTCCCGTTTTGAATACTGTTACCCAAGTTCATGTCCGAGGACAGTTGCGAAAAGCGTGGTTCTGTCTGCCATGTAAATTGGGCTCCGTACCTGGTATCAATCTGTATCCAATCCAGTCCCGGCAAACGGTCCATGGGCAGGGAATAAGTTACATTCAATTGATGGTTGTAATCGGTAGTGCGTCCCAATCTCCAGAAATTCTGCATCAAGGTATCCCGCTTCAGTCCATTGATGCGCCCTTCGGGTTCATCGACAATAGCATAATTGGTCGCATTAAAATCCATTTTCAGGTTCCGGCTCAGATTCCAACTAATGCCATATATCCGATTAAAGTTAAAGTTCTTATTGTAGAGCGTACCCATTACCGGCAGGTAATTGTCAGGGGAATTGTTCCGTAGGGAATTTTCATGGTATATCCTATTGATATCGACTCTAAAATGCAATAAGGAAGGCATCAAGTTGAAGTTGAAATCCCTCAGGAGCGCCAGGTAATCAGACTTTATCAATTTCTTGAAGGGTTCCATGTAATTCTGCCCCATACCGGAAAAAGTATAATCAAGAGATCCGCGGTAGTATTGCTGCAATGCCAACTCTGTCAAATGATCCCTTTGATATGATTCTGAGAATGAGTAAGTGGCACTTAAGTTTTCAATATCCCAGGGCCTTACGGGCCGGTCAATATTTGTCCTTACTTTTCGGACATTGGTAAAACTGAAGCTTTTTCTTCGGGTATAATCCTGTGTGACAAGGAGGAGTGAATCCCGCTGGTTTCTGGAAAGATTTGCCAGTGCACTGCTTAGGACCATATCCGGCTCCAATGGGTTGTACTCCGGTGTAAATCGCTGATTGGTATAACTGAAATAAAATGGGATCCGCATGCCAATATTGGAACGGAAAAATTTACCCAGTTCGGCATTGGACACTACATCAAAATAAAGGTCATCGCTGCGGTTTCTGTCCCCAATTCGCTGATCCAGGGTGCCGAAGCCAATAGTACTCATCCGGCCTGAAACAGAAATATCTGCAAAATCCGCCAATCTGGCCTGCAACCTGGCCGTTGCTGCCCACCCCCCTTTTCGGTCAAAATCTGTGAGTCGCAATTCATTGAACCAAATATGAGCGGATTTTTCCAATCCATCATCACTTCTGGAGCCTTCCGGCGCATCCTTGAAAGGATTCAGTACTCCAAGCATATAAAAGCGAACCTTACTGATGTCAGGCTGTCCCAACAAAATGATGCGCCCCCGGCCACCTGGCTCCCTGAAAACAAATGGCACATCAATCGGCCAGGGCATGCCATTCAACTTTTCCCGACTTCTCGCATCCTTGGCCTCCTGGAACCATTTGATCCGGATATCCATTCGGTTTTCCTCCGGCCAGATCAACTCTGGGTCACTGGTACCCGGTTGGGTGACCTTCAGGGGCAATTCATATTGATAATAATTGTATTGATCATCCGTCCCCAGTCTGATAAATGCGTGCAGTTCGTCATCTTTCAATGGTGTGCTCCCAATATCGCCCGGAGGAAGTGCTTCCGCATGCACAAACAGTTCCAATCGGCCGTATGCCCTGAAATCATTGATGGTAGTACGGAATGCAGCCCTACCATAACCATCCCTCAGATTTCTCACTTCCATGGCCAGTGACTGCTCATTAAGCTGGATGTTGTTGTTCATATTACCCCAATCCAACTGTCTTTCAATGCCTGGAGGGACTACATAGGGTATAGGGGAGCGATTGCCATTTTGTTCAATATTGATTGCTGAAACAGTCATTGTAGAATTATCCAAACCAACTTTTCCCAGGCTTGGATCCGCAATTACTTTTGCTACATTGTTCTCTGCATTATAACGCCTCCATTCCCCCCGAACCAATTGCAACTGGCCCAATCGCAATACGGTTGTGTCCTCAAACCCTGTCATAAACATCCGCATAAACCGGATGGATTTAAAATCTTGTATCCCACCAATCTCCTCGCCTTCCACCAATGGAATCCGGAATTGGTACCATTTTACCTTCTCTCTCCTGCCATTGGGCAAGTTGACTTCTGCCTCCTGAACATCAGAAATATAACTCTCCCCAACCTCCATTTTTTCTGGTCTGAGGGCTATTCTATACTCATAATATTCCTCTGCCTCATTCATATTATTGTCCCGGTTGATATCTTCCCCATCCGGCAGCAAAGTAGATGCGGAAGTTTCTATCCCAAATTCCGCCTGGGATTGTTCGGAGGTCCGGGCATTGCCTTCCATTCCATTAAATCGTTTATAACGCTCCAAAATCCCCGCTTGAGAGGCATCCAAGTCGGTTCCGCGATAATACCTGAAGTTGTCCCCGGACGGATCTTCCACCAGCTTCTGGTAAGCTGCTGGATTGAGTATCCCTTGCAATTGCCCCAAAAATGAGCTGAAAAATGCCGCTTCATCCTGATCATTCAACCCATCAATCCCTATATCCTGCCTTGCCCGGGCAGCCGGATCATTATCAAAAGCTTGCACAACCGGTTGGGTTTTGGGTACCCTCCCCCACACGGTAGTATCAACGCCTGAAAGATCCCCCGATGGGGACATTCCATTCTCCATTGCCTTACGGCCATCTTTGAGAATGTCTTCAGAGATATTCCCCAAATTGAAATAAAGATCTCCGCCACTGGAGCCGGGATTGGTCAGAAACGGATCCATCATCCAGATCTCAATAAACTCCACATTTTGCGCTTCGAAATCCTGCGCATCAATCTTTCTGAAAATTCCTCCCCAACGATTTTTTGGATTGGAAAGGCTCCCATCCGGCAAAACCCCTGTAGTTACATAATTATAAGGTCCCCTGACTGTTGGGTAAAATGCCAGATCCAAAGTAGGCAGAGACATTGGAAGGCCGGTAGGGGGTTCCTTGTATGGGAAAACCTCTTGTTCGAGCACCTCACGCACTCTATGCTTAGACAACTCCTGATTGTTGATATTGGAAGGAGTCAATCCCGATCCCCTGTAAAAAATCGGATCAATATTATAGAAAGACAATAACGCTCTATTGTCACCATAGGCCAGATCATTCATAAGGTCTGCCTCCGGAAAAAGATTGTTGCTGGTTTGAGGGGTCCCCGAAATCTGCCAGCCAAACGCACCTTTTAGATCTATATAAGAGCGGCTATTTTCGAAATCATCGATATAAGTCGTGCCATTCCGGCTGCCGGCAAAATTTAAGGCACGGGAAACCCCGGGGTTCAACTGGGCAAATTCGGAATAAAAGGAAATTTGAGATTCTTCTTTGGTATCAATAAATGGGATCTTATCCACCATTCTCGTCAACCATCTGGAGGATGAATTATAATTCAAATCAAATCCCCACATGGTATTGGATACCGGCTCCTCCCCTATAGTTACCTTTTGGGTAAGTGGTCTTTCACTAAGCCGCATCAAAGTTCCCCCTAACTGCAATTTATCATTCACCAAAAAATCCATCCGGCCACCGACTACCGAACGCTGCTGCATCCCAAACAAATTGCTGTTCTCCATTTTGATCCGGATCGGCTGCCCTGACATTAATAACGCTTGATTGAGAATCCTCACCCTACCGATATAATAATCGACCTGATAATCCACGCCCTCGGTTAATGGAGTGGTGCCGGCATAGACCATCACCGAACCATGAGGCACATTTATAGCGCCGAGGTGAAACTCGGTTCCGGCATCGGACTCATAGGTTCCTTTGATCAAATAACGGTTTTTATGGGGGTATAATTGTTGTGCAATCGCCTTGGTAGTATCATAAAGGGCTTGGAAGGTGTATTTTTCGATCAAATCTGTTTCCGATGGAAGAAACTGAGACGCCAGGTCCTTTCCAAATGGTTCAACCACCGGAAACATAATCCTGCCGACTGAAGGTTCTATGGTCAATCCGGGCAAATAATCAAAAAACCCATCTGGCTGTTGTGCTTGTTGTGCATTCAACCGATCCAATCCCGTCAATTGTAACCAAAGTTTGTTTTCAGTTCTCTGCCCTTCATACATAACAGGTCGTTCCACCCCACTTTCATCCTCAATTCTGTATATCTGGAATCTGAAATTATTTCTTCCCACATTATAGGCACCGATGGAATAAATATTTTTCATCATCAGATCCCAGGTGGGTAAATTGGTTTTTAAAATCTCGTTTTTGAGGAGTTTGGTATATAACATGGTTGGGTCGGAAGGCGTGACCGGAATATCGTTGGACAATTCCCCAACTTGATATTCCCTTCCGTTGGCTGTATAACGGTAAGCAACGGATAGAACCTGGTCCCCCTGCAGGGGCATCCTCAATGAAATGAATCCCAATTGCCTGTTCACTGTATAATCCGTCCCTTCTCTCAATTTACGGGCATAGGTGACTTTTGCATAATTATCATTTCTTCCACTCGAGCCAAAAAACTCTTGAACCAGATTGGATTGAGTATTTCTGGCACCAGGAGGCAAACGGTTCAACAGATCATTGGAGATCTGCGGAGATAGTTCACCCGGAATACCTGTAGAGGGCATGACTGATGGGCCAGACGAGATCAAAGCCGAATTGTAGGGCCTATACTCACCCAGATCCAGTAGAGCCAACACATCTCTGGAACCATCTACTGCATTGCTCCTGTTATTGACCCACACTTCGATCTGGGTAATGTTAATGTTAGTGGTGATCAGTGGTGCCATGGACATGGCCCGGTTAAACTGCTCTCTGAAATACTGGCCCAGAAAAAAGTGCTGGTTATACTCGTAATCATCCGCTTTCAAGCTAAATTCGCTCTCCTGCGCCCCATTTCTGATCAAAATTTCCCTTTGTTGGGATTTTTGCTGGGAAAAGATTCCGGTAAAATGCAACCTTCCAAATTGCATCTGGGTTTTGACCCCAAACAGGGATTCGGTGCCAGTGATCAGGGAGGTGCTCAATGGGAGATTCACATTCCCCACCTCAATTCTTTTTATTATATCATCATCTTTTCCCACATAATCCAAGCGTATCTGGTTTTCAAAATCAAAATGGGCCTGGGTATTATAATTGGTGGTCAGTTTTAGCCGCTCTCCAATTTGTCCGGTAAGGTTCATTTGGATCCGCTGATCAAAATCAAAACCCCACTGCTCCCTTTGCCGTTCGTTGAACATGGGGTTGGCATTCTTATTTTTTTGGCCCCTGAAGGTTATATCCGCTGTACCACGCGGGATGATATCAATGGTATTCCCCCCAAAAATTCTTTCAAAAGCCTCACTTTCTATATAAATAGTAGGAATAATCCGATCACTTCTGAATTGCCTGATCGGACGATCCATCAATTTCTCCCAATTTTCCCGCAGCATCAACTGGTTTTCATACCGCTGATATTCCTCAAAAGACAAATATTGGGGAGGGCGGTAAAGCGTGTTGCCCAACCTTTCCTTAATGATATATTGTTTGGTTATTGGATCATAAATTACCTCACGTTTTATATTGGAAGGGTTGTCAAAACCAAATCCCGTTCGCTTGCCGGAATTGAGGTTTAAAAAGGGATAATCCCTTAACGGATAAGTCAACCTAACACTATCGGTAGAGGAAGTGTCTGTTCTTGTGGTTTGACTGTTGGAGCCCAAAGATCTCTCCTGAGCATTGCCCAACAGAACTCCTACACAGAGAAGGATAAAAATATGGAAACAAGCATTTAAATTTCGAACCATAATACTTAGGATGAGCCTGCCGTTAT
>DATGNG010000086.1:0-4956 GCA_035306865.1 Sphingobacteriaceae bacterium | reverse complement strand
CTTCCCCGGAACCTGTTGACCGCCAGTTTGCCGAGGTAGTACGAGCCATCTCCATTGTTTACAGTACTCCCATCGACTCCTCCCGCAGCCTCCACTTTTCCAAACCATCCCCGTTTTGCATCCTCCTTCAAGGTCACATTGATGGTTTGCTGGCGGATTCCGTCATCCACTCCGGTACGTTCGGCTTCCTCCGATTTCCTTTCGAAGACCTGGACCTTGTCCACCATATCCGAACGCAGGTTTCTGGTTACAAGTGTGGGGTAATCACCAAAAAACTCTTCACCGTCCACCAGAACCTTTTCAACGGTTTTGCCCTGGGCCGTGATCCTTCCGTCTGCATCTACTGTAATGCCCGGAAGCACCCGCAACAGGTCCTCCACCTTCGCATTTTTCTCGACCACAAAACTGGAAGCATCGTATTCGGTGGTATCTCCTTTCATCACGATCGGGATCCTGCCTGTCACCATGACTTCTTCAATCAGGTGGCTTACACTTGAGAGGCCGATTTGGCCCAGGTCACTGGCAGTATTAGCGTCAATGTGCCGATTGTATTCTCCATATTTTGGATAAGTGACTAACAGCAAAAACGAACCCTCCGAAGGTTTGTTCAGGGTAAAGCGACCGTCCTCTCCTGCACGCGTAAAATCCAGGAGTATAGAATCCTGTGCATTAAGCAGGACGATACTTGCATTGGCCAGCTTGGTCTTATCGCTGGCATCAACGACTTCTCCTCTGAAGGAGGTCTGGGCAAAGGACGGAATACTGCAAAAAACAGTAAAAAGGCTTACAAAAAAAGGAGTCAGTTTTTTTAGCATGATTGACGTAGTAAAAATTTATTCAAAAGAGGGATACGGATTGGTGATAGTTATAAATAGTATTAACGCTTCGGCTACGAAAATATCGTAACAACTTTTCCTTTCCAAACTTTCTGTCATGATTAACAAATATTTAACGTTTTAACAGCTTTCACAACGCTGGTACCAGAGCTGTCTCCACTACTTATAAGTCGTCTTCGGGCGGGAATTGTTACACTAAAACAAATAATTTCCTGCATAATTAGTAGGTTTGCAATATGTCCTGTGGAAAACTATACCTGATTCCAGTGCCTTTGGCGGAAGAAGCCGTTGCAGGATCATTTACGCCACAAACTATTGCCCTGATCAATGAGATCGATGAATATATTGTGGAAAATGAAAAAACCGCACGGAAAATGTTGAAGTTAGCGGGCATTCAGCGTCCGCAAAGTGAGCTTATCCTCCACGATTATGGAAAACATACCAGGGGACAGATTCCGGCCGCCTCTTTTTTGAAAAGCATTATGGACGGGCGGAATGTGGGGCTGATGAGTGAGGCTGGCTGTCCGGGTGTGGCTGATCCCGGGGCGGAAATAGTGGCTGAAGCCCATCGCCGGGGGATTCCGGTGGTTCCTTTAGTGGGCCCCAGCTCAATACTTTTGGCCTTGATGGCTTCAGGCCTGAACGGCCAATCCTTTACTTTTCATGGGTATCTCCCGATTGATAAGCAACAGCGCAGCAAGCGCATCAAGGAATTGGAAAGGGAGTCCGTACCAAAGGGTCAGACTCATATTATGATCGAAACACCGTTTAGAAATAATGCGCTTTTGGAGGACTTGTTGAAAAATTTGAATCCCAAATCGTTGTTGTGTGTGGCCGTGGACCTGACCGGACCCACCGAACAGATCCTCACCTCAACCGTTCATGAGTGGAGGATAAGTCAGGGGATGGGGAAAGCGGAAAGTCAGGGCTCAGGCCATCGGTCTAAAGGCCCGCTGGATTTGCATAAGCGGCCCGCTATATTTTTGTTTCAGGGATGAAAGAAGCGCCTGTTTTGATTGTTGGTGCGGGCTTATCGGGCCTTATGATGGCTGCCCAACTGTTGAGATTCGGCGTGCAGCCGATGATTATCGATAAGGGCTTGGGGCCGGATGGAGATCAGGGGTACATTTTCTTAAACCCCAAGAGTATGGAGCTTTTGGACCAATTGGGGCTGTTGAAAGATTTGTTGCAGCAGGGGCTGCGATATTCCCAGTTGGATTTTGAAAATGGCCGGCAGTTTATCGATCTGGAAAAGGAACTGGAGACGGCTACCCGATTTCCGTTTATCCTCAATTTGCCTACGGTGCACTTGAAGCGGGCCCTGATGGGGTACTTGACAAGTAATGCTTGTAAAATCCGCTGGGGATTGGAGCTCCGTGCCGCTGTTGAAGATGATCAGGGGGCATGGGTGACCTTGGAAAGAACAGATTTGGGCGGAGGTAGCGGAGGTAGTGGAGGTGGCGGAACCGAGGAATGGCGGGCGGAATGGTTGATTGGAGCGGACGGGAGTGAAAGTTTGGTTCGCAGGTCTTTGGGAATTGGAGCGGAGCGCAAAGACTTTTCCGAATACTTGCTCAGGGCGGAATTGCTGTTGGAGCGGGATGCTCAGCTGGCAGACCTTCCGCAAGAGGTGGCCACAGAAGTCCCGGTTCGGCTATTCAGGCAGGAAGGACGTTGGGTAAACCTGTTGCCATTGAGCGGAAGCGGTCGATACTTGTTGATGTGCAGTATTCCAAACACGGTTTATAACAATCCGTCCGCCAGATCATTGCAAACATTTCTGCAGAGCATAATAGGCCCATTGCCCCCAGGTCAGCAGCTCACACCCATTCCCAAAACCATCCGTGTGGAAAGGTTGGGAACCTTCCGGGCACAGAGAAATTCGGGTCGATGTTGCTTTTTAATTGGGGATGCCGCTTCAGGGCTTCAGAGCGTGACCCGGCATGGAAATGCAACCGGAATGCTGGATGCCTGGAACCTCGGATGGAAGCTTGCCGGGGTGGTGCAGGGCCAAATGGATAAAAGGGTGCTGCTCAGTTTCCATCAGGAGCGGCAGCAAGCCAATAACCTGGAGCCCCTATCCCTGTTTGGGCAAGTAATGAGTATGCGCCATCGCCTGCCCGGAATTGTTCAAAAACTTGATCACTTGCTGGTGCACAGGACATTTGGCAAACCAGAGTCCCGAAAAGCTACCCTCCTGCAGCTTTCCGGTTTGACCCAAAACTACCGCCACGCTACACCTTCCCTGCATTATAGCTCTTCAGTACGCATTAAAGCAGGGGACCGCTTCCCATTTCTTCCGATATATAATGAAAAGGACAACGTGTGGACCGATACCCATCAGGCCTTTCGAAAAAACATGCTGGTATTGGTCATTTTGGGAAGTTTAAGCCAGCAATCCCTGCACATTCTGGGGCAGTGGATCAAGCAGAAATACCCACATGGGCTGGGCCTCTATTATTTGCCTTACAGCAAGCGTAACCATGCTGCTTTTGAAGCATTTGAGATGACCGAGAGCATGAGTCAGGGAGTGCTGGTCCGACCGGATATGCATATTGCCTATATGAGTAATTCACTCAATATTGCGTTGTTTGACAATTATTTGGAAAAAATGTTGGGTTGGAAATTGACCCGGCAATTTGAATAATCCGAAATTCGTCGTATTTTTACAGCAATGGAGGTCAATCTGGATAACCTCTCGCCGGATATGATTCGGACTATATGGATCATGCTTGCGGCCAGAGTTGTTATATGGCTGTTTTATGCCAATGCCGTACGAAAATTGTTGCTGGTCATATCGGCAGAAAATCGCTTTATGAAACCAGCACAGGCTTGGTGGCTTGCGGTACCTTTTCTGAATATATATTGGAATTTTTTGGTTGCGAGGAATGTATCCAATTCCCTTAATAATGAGTTCTTTGACCGCAAAATAGCAGAGGAAGAGAACCCCGGCCTTGGCAAGGGCCTGATGTTTGCCTGGATGTTTTTGCTGTCGCACATTCCCTTCCCCACCTTTATATTATTGACCTTTTTTATATTGGGTATGGTTTATTTTATCCAATATTGGGTGAAAGTGACCAATTTCAAAAACTTGTTGCTTGAGCACGACCGGGTTTTTAACCAAAACCAAAAACCCCGGGAAGAGGCTGAACAGAAAGTTCTTGACAGTACTGATGGGGAGGACAAAAATTAACTTAGCATGAAAGTACGTGAGTTGACAAAATATTTGGAGCAGTTGGCGCCACTGGCGCTGCAAGAACCATATGACAATTCAGGGCTGCTGGTTGGGGATCCGGAGATGGAAATAAAACAAGCTCTGATCGCGTTGGATTGTACCGAAGCCGTTCTGGATGAAGCCATTCGGCTGGGCTGTAATTTAGTAATTACCCACCACCCCATTGTATTCAAAGGTTTGAAACGGTTGACAGGAAGCAATTATGTGGAGCGGACGGTGATCAAAGCCATTCAAAATAATATTGCCCTTTATGCTATTCATACCAATTTGGACAATGTGACCGGGGGCGTGAACAGTAAGATTGCGGAAAAACTGGGTCTGGAACAACAGCAAATTTTGTCACCCAAGGGCCAGCTTTTGCGAAAACTGGTGGTATTTGTGCCATTGGACCATGCCGAAAAGGTACGAAACGCTCTTTTTGATGCAGGTGCGGGTAAGGTTGGAGATTATGATCAATGTAGCTTCAACGCACAGGGGGAGGGCACTTTTCGGGCTGGGGATGGAACGAAACCCTTTGTGGGCGAAGTTGGCCAGCGGCATCAGGAGCAAGAAACAAGGGTGGAAGTGATCTATCCGGCCTACTTGCAACATAATATCATTACGGCTATGTCCCAGGCGCACCCCTACGAAGAAGTGGCTTATGATATTTATACTTTGGAGAACACTTTCCAACAGGTGGGTGGTGGCATGATTGGTGTTTTGCCAGAGCCTATGAATCCAATAGGGTTTCTCCAGTTTTTGAAGGAAAGCATAGGGGCGCAGGTGATTCGTCATACCGCACTCCCAGGACATAAAATCAAAAAGGTCGCAGTCTGCGGAGGTAGCGGAGGCCTTTTGCTGGCAGACGCCGTCCGTGCGGAGGCAGATGTTTTTGTCACCGCAGAT
>DATGNG010000085.1:0-11511 GCA_035306865.1 Sphingobacteriaceae bacterium | reverse complement strand
AACCGTTGGTACCGAAACCGTTATCAAGCGGATCTCCGTCCTTTAATCGAGAATTATTAGTTGTATTGCGGTTTTACGCATTTTCCGGTTTTACGCATTTTCCGGTTCTATCCATTTCCCATCACTTTGAATAATACCTATGAGTTCATCCAATGCGTTGGTGGTATCTACGTTGCGTTTTACGACCTCTTTGCCCCGGTAGAGTGTGATTTTACCCGGGCCTGCCCCTACATAACCATAATCGGCATCAGCCATTTCACCGGGTCCATTGACTATACAGCCCATGATTCCGATCTTGAGGCCTTTGAGGTGATTGGTTCGGTTGCGTATGATTTGCGTGGTTTCCTGCAGGTCAAATAAGGTCCGTCCGCAACTGGGGCAGGAAATATATTCGGTTTTGGAAATTCGGGAGCGGGTTGCCTGGAGAATGCCAAAGGAGGTAGAGACCAAGTTGGGTAGGGGAGTGGCGGGTGAATCTATCCAGAGACCAGATCCCATTCCATCGATCAATAGTGCTCCCATATCTGTTGCGGCATACAATTGCAATTTGGATATCGGTTCTTCCGGATCCATCAGGTTTCCTGCAGGACCTGAAAATGCCTCCGCCGGATAATTTCTTTTTATAATGACCGGGTTTTCAAGTTCGATTGCTGAAAGTGCCTGGAAGAAGGCTCGCTGATCGGCCATTCCATTGACTTCATCGGTTTCCAGAATAAATACCATCCTTTGATCAGGAGATAACGATGCAAATGCACTGCCTTCCAGATCCTTTCGCTTGATGCGAATCAGGTTGAGGCTGGGGTCGAGCCCGGTTTGGGGAGTCGTTATGTATTCCGCGAGGGAAAAAACGGGATGTGCATTGGCCTTATCCTGCAATTTGGACCAGGTCTGGGAATTGTAAAGCTGTTTGAGATTGCCAGGCATGACAAAATGGGGAAGGTTATCGGCCAGATATACGAAATCTACCGATTGATCACCCATATGATATTTGTCCAGTAAAGGGTCGTATCGATATCCTACTGCATCCATTATAAAGGGGTCCCGTAGATTTTGCCCCGAAATATCAACTACCACTCTTGGAACCATGCTGCCCCCAATGAAATTATTGGTCTCTTTGGAGGTGTATGCTGAGGTTTGACCAAAATAAGGGGGATTGCCACTGTAAACCCCAACCTGTCTGTGCTGATACCTGTTGACCAAGGCCCTGGCTACGGGAGCCTCCAGCTCCGGATCTTCGGTGAGCGATACCCGCACGGTGTCTCCGAGGCCATCCTCCAGCAAGGTTCCGATTCCCACCGCAGATTTTATGCGGCCATCTTCGCCATCCCCGGCTTCGGTGACCCCGAGATGCAGGGGATAGTTCATATTTTCTGCAATCATTTTTTCCACCAGAAGTCGATAGGCTTGGACCATGACCTGGGGATTGCTCGATTTCATGGAGATAACCAGTTGATGGTAATCGAGGTCCTCGCAAATGCGTATAAACTCCATGGCGGATTCCACCATGCCTTGTGGAGTGTCCCCGTACCGGCTCATGATCCGGTCCGAAAGAGAGCCGTGATTAGTTCCGATACGCATGGCGGTGCCGTATTCTTTACAAATTTTGACCAGGGGGGCAAACTTGGTGTAAATACGCTCGAGCTCGGCCTGGTAGGCTTCATCCGAAAAGTCAAGTTTGTCGAATTTCTTTTTGTCGGCGTAATTACCGGGGTTGACCCGGACCTTTTCCACGATTCGGGCTGCAACTTCGGCTGCGTTGGGTGTAAAGTGTATGTCAGCAACCAGCGGCACATGGTATCCGCGTTGGATCAGCCCTTTTTTGATTTCGGCCAGATTGTGGGCTTCCTTGATGCTTGGGGCTGTGATCCGCACGTATTCACAACCTGCATCCACCATTCGGATGGTTTGCTCAACAGACCCCAGGGTATCCATGGTGTCCACCGTGGTCATGCTTTGTATGCGAATGGGATGGTTGCCTCCCATAGGTACATCGCCTACTGCCACCTCTCGGGTCAGCCAGCGGTTGTAAATCAGTTGATTACCAGATTTGGAATCTTTATCCATAATAGTTTTTGCCCAACTCAATCCGTTCCCTCCCATTTTCCAGTCTCCAGTGGTTGGTATCCCTTAGGGAATAAGCACATCCACAATATTCCTGCATATAAAATTTTTCCTTTTTGCTGATTTCCAGCATTCGGGCAGACCCACCCTTTTTTCTCCAGTTGAATTTCCAGTAAGTCAATCCCGGATAGTGAGATGCCGCACGGTCTCCACAATCATTGATTTGCTCAAAATTTTTCCATCTGGAAATGCCAAGAGAGCTACTTATGACGGGAAACCCATTTTCAGAGGCGTACAACGCAGTCCGTTCAAAGCGCATGTCAAAGCACATGGTACAGCGGATACCCCGCTCCGGTTCCATTTCCATGCCTTTGGCCCGGGCATACCAATTATCTGCATCGTAGTCTGCGTCGATAAAGGGGATATTGTATTTTTCTGCAAACCGAATATTCTCTTCTTTGCGCAGTTCGTATTCTTTCTTGGGGTGAATATTGGGGTTGTAAAAATAGATAGTAAAATCTATATCAGAGGCAATCAAGGCTTCCATGACTTCCCCTGAACAGGGCGCACAGCAAGAATGCAATAGCAATTTATTGGCACCATCTGGTAGGGTCAATTTTTCCCGTACAAATCCCTTCTCTTCCATATGAGTATTTAACTGAGTCTTTTTGATGCGAAATTAAGTAAATACATTGGCTTGGGCAAGATTTTTGTTTAATTTTGCTGAATAAGTAAATGTATATGAGGAAAATCCTGCAACTGTTTTTAGTAGGGACTTTGGGTCTGGTGCTTGGGGCCTGTGTCCGGAATGATGATGAACCACTCATTCCAAGTGCACCTATTTCCCGTTTGTATGTTTCCCTTCTGGAGTTTCAAACGGATGAAACGGCTGATCCCTATTCCAATTTGCTGGTTATTGACCCGGCCAACGGGGAGCAGGCAGCAGGCAGCCTTTTCAACTCGGGGGTGCGGGAGGGGAGCGGTGTGTTTTTCAGTCCGGAGGTCAGCCGTGTTTTTCAGGGCAGTGTGCTTGACCAATCCATTATTCTGATGAATGTGACCGATGTGGGTATTCCCCAGCGGTCTGGTCAGTTGCGTAATGAGGATTTGACTGCGATACGGGGCTTGCATTACCACCATGGTTCCCGAAATCTTTTTGTGGCCAATAATTGGACTCCAAGTGGTATTTATGTTTTTGACAACCCGCTCAATCGAAACGGGGATGTAGAACCCCTAAGGTATTTTCCTTTGGGTGGAGTTAGGCCTTGGGGCATTACCATGTGGGATGATAATCTATTGGTGGTGCGTACCGGCGTTTCCGGTGGCGTCAACCTATATACAAATATGTCCTCCAAATTGGAGGGAACAGAGGACCTGAGTCCGCAAGCCGTATTGACGGTGGCAGGCGCCGATGCTTTGCGCGGGATTGCCTATTCAGAAATCCTGGACTTGTTGGTGCTTACTGAATTTGAAAAAGGTCAGATACTGATCTTTGAGAATGCCAGCCAGTTATTTTCCGGGGGCTCGGATGTGATCACTCCCACCAGGGTAATTTCTGGATCAAATACCGGTTTGGCCGGGCCTATAGATGTGGCAATTGATGATCGTGCAGGGGGACAAATGTTGTATGTGGCTGACAAGCCCAGTAAATCCATACTGCGATTTAACCTTGAAGCTCAGGGAAATACCAGTCCTTTATTCCAGACCAGATTGCCATTAACTCCGGAATCCCTGTTTCTTGATGCAAGAGGGTTGGCCGGGGATGAATAATGACATTGGGCTATTGGCCCTGACCTTGCCTGACGATTTGCAGTAAGTATTCAATGTCCTTTAATTTTTGCTCACTGCCCACATTGGAATAGGCGGTGGAAAGATTGTGTAGAACCCGCGTAATGATATCGAGATTGGTGCAGGGTAGGAGATAACGGTCATCAAGTGACAAATCAAGTTGTTTAAGATAAGAGATAACATCTTGCCGACCGATCATCTGGCCTCCATTGAATGCGTTTATATAAAATAAAACATCCTCTGACATCATCAATAACTGCCCCGGCTGCGAAGCATAGGCCAATATAAAATGCTTGGGCAGGTTGATGCCGAAAATTGGCAGACCCATTTTCTGTGCTACGAGCAGGTAAATGCAGGCAAGTAATAGCGGGTTGCCTTTGCGGTTTTCCAACACCTGACCGATAAAGGAATTTTGCGGATCGTGGTAATTGCTGGTATTGCCCGAGAACCCCAATTTTTCGTAGAGAATATGGTTGATGAGCATTACGTGATCTGCCGGTTCCACCTCAAAACTACGGTGGTTTTCGATTTGCTCATAAAGGTGCTGGAGCTGATCTTTGACTTTTTGTTCATCCAAGGCCGGGTATTGGTACCGATTGATGATGAGTAAGCCTTCCAACAGATCGGAGTACCCTCCTTTTATCCATTGTTCGAGATCTTCCTCCACCTGCTTGAACTGGATTTTGTAAATCAGATTTTCAATACGATTCTGCTCAAGTGCGTCAAAGGATTGCTCCCATCGATTTTCCAATAAGGTAACTACTGCAGGACCAAGTGTGGCCAGCTTTTCCTCAACATGGGCAAACACCTCGGTATCTGGATCATCCAATAGACGGATCAAGGATGAAATCTCTTTTTCATTCATGTCTTGCAAAGTTATTAAATATTTTAATTTTTTTTTTGAAATAGTCCAACTTTGTATATCTTTGCAGACCCAAACAAAAAGGGTTCTTTGGAAACCTGGTTGGATGGGTCGTGTTTTGACATCTTGCCTCCTTAGCTCAGCTGGTAGAGCAACTGACTTGTAATCAGTAGGTCGCTGGTTCGATCCCGGCAGGGGGCTCAGAATGGGGGTATCGCATAGCGGCAATTGCGGCGGACTGTAAATCCGCTCCTTCGGGTTCAGTGGTTCGAGTCCACTTACCCCCACAAAACATAAGCGGAAGTAGCTCAATTGGTAGAGCGATAGCCTTCCAAGCTATAGGTTGCGGGTTCGAGACCCGTCTTCCGCTCGCTGATGATATTATACTCTCGTGTCTCTAACAACTACAAGATGGGGTTAGGGGCCTTGGGTTTTAATATGAAAAGCCGATGTAGCTCAGTGGTAGAGCACTTCCTTGGTAAGGAAGAGGTCATGGGTTCAAATCCCATCATTGGCTCGTAAGAGAAACTATAAATAAATATAGCAAACAATAAAATTTTTAATAGTTAATTCGCATAAACATGGCAAAAGAGAAATTTGACCGCAGTAAACCACACTTGAACATTGGTACTATCGGTCACGTTGACCACGGTAAAACTACAACTACCGCTGCAATTTCTAAAGTATTAGCTGATAAAGGATTGTCAGAAGCTCGTTCTTTTGATTCGATTGACTCAGCTCCTGAAGAAAAAGAGCGTGGTATCACGATCAATACTTCGCACGTAGAATACTCTACAGCAACTCGTCACTATGCACACGTTGACTGTCCGGGTCACGCCGACTATGTTAAAAACATGGTTACTGGAGCGGCTCAAATGGACGGTGCTATCATCGTGGTAGCTGCTACTGACGGTCCAATGCCTCAGACGCGTGAGCACATCCTGTTGGCTCGTCAGGTAGGTGTACCTGCACTTGTTGTTTTCATGAACAAAGTCGATTTGGTAGATGATCCAGAATTGTTGGATCTGGTAGAAATGGAGATTCGCGAGTTGTTGTCATTCTATGAATTCCCGGGTGATGATATCCCTGTGATTCGTGGATCAGCTTTGGGTGCTCTGAATGGCGAGCCTCAGTGGGTTGATAAAATCATGGAATTGATGGATGCCGTTGATAACCACATTCCAATTCCTCCACGTCTGACTGAACTTCCGTTCCTGATGCCGATTGAGGACGTATTCTCTATCACTGGTCGTGGAACTGTTGCAACTGGTCGTATCGAGCGTGGTGTGATCAACTCCGGTGACCCTGTAGAAATCTTGGGAATGGGTGCTGAAAACCTGAAATCAACAGTAACTGGTGTTGAGATGTTCCGTAAGATTTTGGATTACGGTGAAGCAGGTGACAACGTAGGTCTGTTGTTGCGTGGTATTGAGAAAACCGATATCCGTCGTGGTATGGTTATCTGTAAGCCAGGTTCAGTAACTCCTCACACTGAATTCAAAGCTGAGGTTTACGTATTGTCCAAAGCAGAAGGTGGACGTCACACTCCGTTCTTCAACAAATACCGTCCTCAGTTCTACTTCCGTACCACGGACGTAACTGGAGAGATTTCTCTTCCTGAAGGAGTAGAAATGGTAATGCCAGGTGATAACGTAACCATCACTGTAAATTTGATCAACGCAATCGCTATGGAAAAAGGTCTTCGCTTTGCGATCCGTGAAGGTGGACGTACCGTAGGTGCTGGTCAGGTTACAGAGATCATTAAATAATTGATCATTCGCGGTCTTTCGGGATCGTATAAATACCAGGATTAGCTAATCGGATTATTCTGATTAGCTAATCCTGTCTAAAAACCGTTGAATGATGGTTTTTAGACTAATATTCACGGGTGTAGTTCAATGGTAGAATAGAGGTCTCCAAAACCTTTGATCAGGGTTCGAATCCTTGCACCCGTGCCAAACAATGAAAAAATGGCAAACGTACTTGAGTTTTTCAAAGAATCTTATGTGGAAATGACCGAGAAGGTAACTTGGCCGACCTGGGCGCAGCTCCAGAATTCGGCTGTAGTCGTTTTGGTTGCTTCCGTGATCATTGCATTGGTAATCTTTGCAATGGACAAGGCTTCGAGCAACCTGCTGGAGTTATTCTATAAGGTTGGAGCGTAGAAGGGAATTTTACAATACTTGTAAGAAGAAAAGGTAATTATGGCAGATCAAGCATTAAAGTGGTACGTGGTGAGGGCTGTGAGTGGCAAGGAGAAGAAAGTAAAGCAATATATCGAAGCTGAAGTAAATCGCTTGGGTATTAGCCATCTCGTGCCTCAGGTTTTGATCCCGATGGAAAAGTATTACCAAATGCGTGATGGCAAAAAAGTAGCTAAGGAACGCAATTATTACCCTGGTTATGTATTGCTTGAAGCAGCTTTGGACGGGGAGTTGGAGCACATTATCAAAGGTTTGAACAGTGTTGTTGGATTTTTGGGGGATAAATCTGGAATCCCTACTCCATTGAGACCAGCGGAAGTGAACCGGATTTTGGGTAAGGTGGATGAAATGGCTGGACAGGGCGAAGCGATCAATGTACCTTTCTATGTTGGTGAAACTGTCAAGGTCAATGATGGCCCTTTCAATGGTTTTACCGGTGAGATCGAAGAAGTGAATGAAGAGAAGAAAAAGTTGAAAGTAATGGTGAAGGTGTTTGGGAGAAAGACCCCACTGGAACTAAATTATATGCAGGTTGAAATGGAATGATTCCTTTTTATTTATTTATGCCTGTATTTTTTGTAAGTTCAATTTTTTTTGTACCTTTGCACTCCATTTTGGGGTGCTTTTTGAAATTTAAGAGCCTATCTCAGAATCTAAATGTTACGTTATAATGCTTCCAACTTACTAACAAACATTTAATTAATAAAATCAAAATCGAAACATGGCAAAAGAAGTCAGTGCGTTAGTAAAATTACAAGTCAAAGGCGGCGCTGCGAATCCATCCCCACCAGTAGGACCTGCATTAGGTGCTAAGGGTGTGAATATTATGGAATTTTGCAAACAGTTCAATGCCCGTACCCAAGATAAGCCAGGTAAAGTATTGCCGGTGGTTATCACGGTGTATAGCGACAAGTCATTCGATTTTATCATCAAAACTCCTCCTGTTGCGGTGCAATTGGTGGAGGTGTCCGGCGTTAAAGGTGGTTCTGGTGAACCTAACCGTAAGAAAGTTGCGTCAGTTACCTGGGAACAGGTAGAAGCAATCGCCAAGGACAAGATGGTGGACTTGAATGCATTCACAGTTGAAGCGGCTATGAAAATGGTTGCTGGAACTGCGAGAAGCATGGGTATTTCTGTGAGTGGTAATGCGCCTTGGAATAATTAATTTAACGAAAATCAGTTTAAGAAAGTGGCTAGATTAACAAAAAATCAAAAAACGGCACTATCCAAAATTGAAGCTGGTAAGGTTTACACTTTGCAAGAGGCTGCTGCCCTTGTAAAGGAAATCTCTACCACCAAATTTGATGCTTCCGTGGATATTGATGTGCGCCTTGGCGTAGATCCGCGTAAAGCAAATCAGATGGTGAGAGGTATCGCCACATTACCACATGGTACAGGTAAAACCGTTAGGGTTCTGGTACTTTGTACTCCTGATAAGGAGGAAGAAGCCAGAGCTGCCGGTGCGGACCACGTGGGATTGGATGATTATATCAGCAAGATTGAGGGAGGATGGACTGACGTTGATATCATTATTACCATGCCAAGTGTAATGGCAAAGGTCGGAAGGTTGGGGCGCATATTGGGCCCGCGTAACCTGATGCCTAACCCAAAAACTGGTACAGTGACGACGGATGTCGGTAAAGCTGTGACCGATGTCAAGGGTGGTAAGATTGATTTCAAGGTTGATAAAACAGGTATCATCCATACCTCTGTTGGAAAAGTGTCTTTCCCTGCGGAAAAGATCTATGAGAATGCGCTGGAAGTATTGCAGACCATCTCAAAATTGAAACCTTCTGCAGCAAAGGGTACAAACTTCAAGAGTATTTATGTATCATCGACCATGAGTCCGGGAGTAAAGGTTGAAACTAAATCAGTAGCAGGAATTTAATCATGAGAAAAGAGGATAAACACGAAGTTGTTCAAGCTTTAACCGAACAGATTAAATCTTTTGGTAATTTCTATATTACCGATACTGCTGATCTGACCGTAGAAAAGGTCAATGTTATTCGCCGCAAGTGTTTTGAAAATGGTATCACGATCAAAGTAGCAAAAAATACCTTGATCCGTAAAGCGCTGGAAGGTGCTGGTATCGAATCGGACGAGATCAATGGAGTATTGAAAGGTTCTTCTACCCTGTTCTTTTCGGAGACAGGAAATGCGCCGGCAAAATTGATTAAGGAACTTCGCAAGACAGGTGACAAGCCTGTACTGAAAGGTGCCTATATTGATGCTGCTGTATTTATCGGAGACAATCAATTGGATATGCTGACCAAGCTTAAATCTAAGGAAGAGCTTATTGGTGAAATTATCGGATTGTTGCAATCTCCTGCGAAGAATGTGGTTTCTGCACTTCAATCAGGTGGCGGTACATTGGCAGGTTTGGTTAAAACCTTGCAAGAAAGAGGTTGATCGGTTCCTTTGGAAAAACCGAAGTTTAATTAACAAAAATATTTTAATAGTAAATTAGTAATTCAAAATAAAATGGCAGATTTAAAAGCGTTTGCTGAGCAGTTGGTAAACTTAACAGTAAAAGAAGTTAACGAGTTAGCTCAAATCCTGAAAGACGAGTACGGTATTGAACCGGCTGCAGCAGCTGTTGCAGTTGCTGGTCCGGCGGCTGGTGGTGATGCACCTGCAGCAGCTGAGGAAAAAACATCATTTGATGTAATCCTGAAAGAAGCTGGTGGCTCAAAACTGGCAGTTGTTAAATTGGTAAAAGACCTGACTGGTCTGGGCTTGAAAGAAGCAAAAGACTTGGTTGATGGTGCTCCAAAAGAACTGAAATCAGGTGTTGCCAAAGACGAAGCCGAAGCTTTGAAAAAGCAGCTTGAAGAAGCAGGAGCGGTTGTTGAGATCAATTAATTTGATCATATACAAAGCCCATTAGGGTTTAGACTCTGGCGAATTTTCGTCAGAGTCTATTCCTGTTTATTATGCTATAAGCATAAAAAAAGTATGTGCCATACTTTTTGCCTGATCCCAGGCAATGAAAGGCACGATTGTTCAGTTTAATTAAACTAAATTCTTATTCCCTTGGCAAATAACACGATTCAACAAGAAAGAGTAAATTTTGCAACCAGCAAAAAAGTTATTGATTATCCTGATTTCCTGGATGTACAATTGCAATCTTTCAGGGAGTTTTTTCAACTCGAAACGACTTCTGATAACCGCCATCAGGAAGGGCTTTTCAAGGTATTTTCTGAAAACTTCCCGATCTCGGATTCAAGGAATATCTTTTTGCTTGAATTCCTCGATTATTTTATAGATCCGCCGCGTTATGATATTCAGGAATGTATAGAGCGTGGATTGACCTACAGTGTACCATTGAAAGCAAAGCTGAAGCTTTCCTGTAACGATGAGGAACATGAGGATTTTGAAACCATCGTACAGGATGTATATTTGGGAACAATCCCATACATGACACCCAAAGGTACCTTTGTGATCAATGGTGCTGAACGTGTTATCGTGTCCCAATTGCATCGTTCTCCCGGCGTATTTTTCGGTCAGAGCAGACACACTAACGGTACCAAGTTGTATTCAGCAAGGGTGATTCCGTTCAAAGGGTCATGGATTGAATTTGCAACTGACGTGAACAACGTCATGTACGCCTATATTGACAGAAAGAAAAAATTCCCGGTTACTACTCTCCTTAGAGCTATTGGTTACGATTCGGATAAAGATATCCTTGAATTGTTTGAACTGGCCGATGAGGTAAAGGTAAGTAAGTCGGGATTGAAAAAATATGTGGGTCGCAGATTGGCGGCCAGAGTCCTGAAAAGATGGATTGAAGATTTTGTGGATGAGGATACCGGAGAGGTAGTTTCCATTGACCGGAATGAAATCATTCTGGAGCGTGAGACTGTACTGGAGGAGGATCACATCGAAATGATTATCGATGCTGGGGTTAAGTCCATTATTCTTACCAAAGAGGACGCTTCGAATAATGCGGATTATTCCATCATCTACAATACCCTTCAAAAAGACACCTCCAATTCCGAGAAGGAAGCGGTGGAACATATCTACAGGCAACTGAGAAACGCAGAACCACCTGATGAGGAAACTGCCAGGGGCATCATCGAGCGGTTGTTTTTCTCAGACAAGCGATATGATTTGGGTGATGTAGGCCGTTATCGCATCAACCGTAAGTTGGTGCTGGATATTTCGGAAGATACGAAAGTACTGACCCGTGAAGATATTATTGCGATTGTCAAGTACCTGATCAATCTGATTAACGCCAAGGCAGAGGTAGATGATATAGATCACTTGTCCAATCGTCGTGTTAGAACCGTTGGTGAGCAATTATATGCTCAGTTTGGTGTTGGATTGTCCCGTATGGCACGTACCATTCGTGAGCGGATGAATATTCGTGACAACGAGGTGTTTACACCTACTGACCTGATCAATGCCCGGACACTGTCATCGGTTATCAATTCTTTCTTTGGTACCAATCAGTTGTCACAGTTCATGGATCAGACCAACCCATTGGCTGAGATCACGCACAAGCGTCGTCTCTCGGCATTGGGACCAGGAGGTCTGTCCAGGGAACGTGCCGGATTTGAGGTGCGTGACGTTCACTACACCCATTACGGTCGTCTG
>DATGNG010000084.1:0-6949 GCA_035306865.1 Sphingobacteriaceae bacterium | reverse complement strand
GATATTACGAATAAATAGGGTATCGTCGCCACCGTTCGGCTGCTGACCATAAGCCACCCAGTTTCCATCCGGACTAATTCCTGCCCGGGTAATCCGGTTCCATTTTGCATAATCAGCAAAAGTCAGAGGCTTTTTTTCCTGCGCAAAGCCAAAACTTACAAAAGCGACTAAAAAGAGGAGTATAAACTTCTTCATATGTTTACAATTGATAAATTTATAATTGGTAATATAAAATCAGATTTTCCGCAATTTATAATTTTCCTCCGAATTTCGCCTTCAATGCAGCCAGTTTGCTTGCAATATCTTCGTTACCAGTTTTAGGGCGGGGAGAGTGGCCCGATTTAGGGCGGGAAGAATTTCTATTTGCTTTGGTTTTTGAGGGCCTTTTCTTTTCCTCCTGTTTCATGGATAAGCCTATTCGATTGCGTTTTTCGTCAATTTCTGTCACAGTAACCATCACTCGCTGCTGTACTTTGAGCACTTCATTGGGATCTTTGATAAAGCGATTGGTCATCTGGCTTAGGTGTACAAGCCCGTCCTGATGCACGCCAATATCCACAAAAGCCCCAAAATTGGTAATATTGGTAACAATCCCGGGCAATCGCATGCCCAAACGAAGGTCAGAAATTTTATTCACGCCTTCCGTAAACGCAAAGGATTCGAATTGGTCCCTTGGATCCCGGCCAGGTTTGGCAAGCTCTTCCAGAATATCATGTAGAGTCGGCAATCCCACCTCTTCAGTCACGTATTTTTCAGGAGCAATTTGTTTGCGGTATTTCTCATTGGTCAACAAATCCTGGATTGAGCAGCCTTGGTCCTTGGCCATTTTTTCTACCAACTCATAGCGCTCCGGGTGTACCGCACTGGCATCCAATGGATTTTCGGAATTTCGTATCCGCAAGAATCCCGCAGCTTGTTCAAATGCTTTTTCACCAAGGCGAGGTACTTTTTTCAGTTCCTTACGGTCAGAAAATGCCCCGTTTTCGGTCCTATAATTTACGATATGTTGGGCAAGCGCCGGACCCAAGCCTGAGACATAGGACAAAATCTGCTTGGAAGCCGTATTCAATTCTACCCCTACCGCATTGACACTGGAAATTACGGTATCGTCCAAAGCAGCCTGCAATTTTTGCTGGTCCACATCATGTTGGTACTGCCCGACTCCAATGGATTTAGGATCTATCTTAACCAACTCTGCCAGGGGATCCATCAGACGCCGACCTATTGACACAGCCCCCCGCACAGTGACATCATGATCCGGAAACTCCTGCCGCGCAAGGTGAGAGGCGGAATATATAGAAGCACCGCTTTCGTTAACCATCACTATCACCAGGTCTTTGAGACCCAATTTACGCACAAAATCTTCAGTTTCCCGACCTGCAGTTCCATTTCCAATGGCTATAGCCTCGGTATTGTAATCATTTACCAATTTCTTCAGTACCTCCGCTGCTTCACTGGCTTTTCCAGCACCGGTATGAGGATAGACCGTTGTGTTTTCCAGCAAATTTCCCTGTTCATCCAGACAAACCACTTTACAGCCTGTCCGAAAACCCGGATCTATTGCCATGACCCGCTTTTGCCCCAAAGGAGCAGCAAGCAACAACTGCCGTGCGTTTTCGGCAAATACTCTAATAGCCTCTTCATCTGCCTTCTGACGTGTTGCCAATCGGATCTCGGTTTCCATGGATGGTTTCAACAACCGTTTATAACCATCCAGAATAGCCAGCCGCACCTGGGCGGAAGCCTCATTACTTCCTTTTACAAAAGTATGATCCAGTATAGGCAACACCTCTTCCTCAGGCACTTCAACATCCAAGTGTAAAATTTCTTCTTTCTCTCCCCTTCTCATTGCCAGGACCCTATGGGATGGCGCATCCTTCAACAATTCTGCCCACTCATAATAATCCTTGTATTTCAATCCCGATTCTTCCTTCCCCGCAATCACTTTGGACACAAACTTGCCCTTTTCCAAAAAGACCTTTCGGACCTTGCTCCGAATCTGACTGTCTTCGGTGACGATTTCGGCAATAATGTCCCTTGCTCCAGCCAAAGCATCTTCAACATCCGCTACACCATTTTCCTCAGAAACGAAAAAGGCAGCAGCATCTGTCAAATCTTCCAACTGTTGCTCAAGGATCAGAAGTGCAAGAGACTCCAGTCCCTTTTCGCGCGCCATACTGGCCCTGGTTTTTCGTTTGGGTTTGTAGGGGAGATATAAATCTTCCACCATGGCCATAGTTTCTGCAACTTGAATCTGCTGAGCTAACTCTTCTGTCAGCTTTCCTTGCTCCTCTATTGATTTCAGAACAGCTTCCTTACGCTTCTCTAAATCCTTTAGCTGTTGGGCACGGTCCCGTATTCCTGCGACCTGGACTTCATCCAGACTTCCGGTAATTTCCTTTCGGTAACGGGAGATAAAAGGTACAGTGGCTCCTTCTTCCAAAAGTGCCAGGGTAGCCCGGACCTGTTTTTCTGTCAAAACCAGTTCTCGGGCAATAATATGCTCGTGTGTCATGAGTGATCTGTGGACTGCTGAGATTTTATTTGTGGATCATTATCACTTTCATCATCCGGAGTGGATAATTCGGGGTTATTATAATAAACATCCTGACTGCCTACGTAATCAGGCTCCCGGCCTGGTTGGTGCTGATAGGTACCGGCAGGAGGTCCGGGAATAAAACCTGAACTGGAATTCGGGTTTTCGGATTTAGCATCATCTGGTTTGGACTTTTTGGGATCTTCTTCAGGCTTTTGTGCGGAATCGTTATGCTGTGCGGGGGAATCGTTATGCTGTTCGAGTGACTTTTGGGCATTTCCCACTGCCGATTCTACATCCTCCACCATCACACTTTTAATATCTACGTCCTTTTCAAAATTGTTGATTTGCTCCGAAATGTCCCTTTTGATTGTTTCTGAAGCGTCTTTAAATTCACGGATGCCTCTTCCCAGTCCCCTGGCCAATTCGGGCAGTTTCTTGCCTCCAAATAAAAGCAGGGCAACAAACACAATCAGCAACATCTCTGATGTGCCAATATTTAAAAATCCTAAAACCATACTCATCATAAGGTTGCCTCCTGATTTTACACCTCTCCAGTTTTGCCCCGGCTAAGTTAAGATTAAAAATTTTCATATCCATAAATTACCGGAAGAATTGCACATGCATGAAACACAAAATCGTATCTTCGCAGCTCAAGGAATGTCAATGGTAATAAAAGAAAAAGTCAAGTCCTATAGACCATATTATATAAGTAGTATGGCCCTTGCGGGACCGATAATCATTTCTCAACTGGGGCATACCATGGTCCAGACCGCTGACACCATGATCGTCGGACATTTTGCCGGCACCATTCCATTGGCAGCAGTATCTCTGGTTCACAGCGTTTTCATGATTGTTATGGTCATAGGCCTGGGAATTGCATATGGTATTACTCCATTGATCGCTCAGGAAAATGGCAAAAAAAACTATGCTGAATGCGGGCATTTGCTATCCAATAGCCTCTGGTTAAATTCGCTGACGGGAATAATACTTTTTTGTGGAGTGTATTTTGGATCTATGAGCATTATAGACCATTTGGATCAGGATCCGGCGGTAGTTGCCGAAGCCAAGCCCTATCTTTTTTTACTCGGATTGTCAATTTTACCACTTATGGTGTTCAGTGCTTTCAAGCAATTTGCAGAAGGACTTGGATTCACACGCCAGGCAATGAATATTACTATTTGGGGAAACATACTAAACATTGTGTTGGCCATTATCTTTGTCAAAGGGATGTTTGGGATAGAACCAATGGGTGTAAAGGGAGTAGGATACAGCACCCTCATAGACCGCTGTCTGATGGCCATTGTCATGGGCTGGTATGTATTCAAATCCATCAATTTTAAACGTTATCTGCAAGGGTTTAAACTTCTCAGCATACAGTTCAGGCGTTGCCGGGAAATCATGAAAATCGGAGCACCGGTAGCCTTACAATATGTGTTTGAGATCAGTGCCTTTGCTGCAGCAGCAATAATGGCAGGTACTCTTGGGCCTGATATTCAGGCTGCTCATCAGGTAGCCATCACCCTGGCAGCCATGACTTATATGATGGCCAGTGGAATTGCATCGGCAGCAACCATTATGATCGGCAATAGCCTTGGAAAGAAAAGATTCGGACGTTTGCACGCCTTTGCCAAAACCAACTATGTATTGGTATTATTGTTTATGGGCTTGAATGCGGTGATTTTCATTGTCTTCAACCAATACCTGCCTTGGATCTTTACCAAAGACTTGGCAGTGATCTCCATTGCGGCTCAATTACTCATTATTGCCGGACTTTTTCAACTGTTCGATGGCACTCAGGTAGTAGGAATGGGGATTTTAAGGGGAATGGGCGACGTTAACAGACCTACCCTCATTACCTTTATTGCCTATTGGATCATAGGTTTGCCAATGGCATATATATTGGGAATCCAGCTGGGAATGGGTGTAAAGGGAATATGGTATGGATTGACCCTGGGTTTGCTGACCTCTTCCCTATTGCTATTTGTTAGGTACAGGAAAGTGGTAGCAAAAATTGTTCACGTTGATTTTGATCAAATTTCCCGATCCACGTCCCAGGCTTCCAGATAATCAGCTACCCGTTTTACAAATCGGCCGCCAAGGGACCCATCGACCACCCGGTGGTCATAGGATAATGATAACACCATTTTATGACGGATTGCAATCACGTCTCCATGTTCAGTTTCCAGTACCGCCGGTTTCTTGGTTATTGTGCCCACGGCCATAATTGCCACTTGTGGCTGATTGATAATAGGTGTGCCCGTGATATTACCAAAAGCGCCGACATTGGTCACCGTAAAGGTTCCCCCCTGCGTATCATCAGGCTTCAATTTATTGGAACGTGCCCTATTAGCGAGATCGTTGACCGACTTACTCAAACCCACAAGACTCAGCTGATCTGCATTTCTGATCACCGGAACGATGAGGTTGCCGGAAGGTAATGCAGTAGCCATGCCAATATTGATATTTTTCTTTTTGATAATATTATAACCGTCAACGGAAACATTGACCATTGGAAAGTCTTTCAGTGCCTTACTGACCGCTTCAATAAATATAGGAGTAAAGGTAATTTTCTCACCTTCCCGTTTTTCGTAGGCCGATTTTATCTTATTTCGCCAGTTGACCAGATTGGTCACGTCAGCTTCAACAAAAGAGCATACATGAGGGGAAGTCTGCAAACTGGCCACCATATGGTCCGCAATCAACCGCCGCATCCGGTCCATTTCAATGATCTCATCAGACCCCTGGCTCACAGGAATGGTATGGGTTTTTTCCACAGGAGCAGTCTGGGAAGTCGGGACAGCGCTTGCGGCAACCGAAGTTGTTTGCTGTGTGGTAGCTTCAACCGGAGCTTTTTGTTCCGACATGGAACCTTTTGCTTGCCGATTTTCCAGATAATCCAATACATCTTGTTTGGTAACCCTATTTTCTTTGCCGGTACCATGAATAGCTTCCAATTCTTCCATGCTGATCCCTTCCTCGGCTGCGATACTTTTTACAAGGGGAGAGTAAAATCTCGACCCTTTTTCTAAACCTGAAGATGCTGGTTTGCTTTCGGATTCGGAAATAGGCTCCTTCGCCGAAGTTGTAGCAATACTGGAATCAGACTGAACGTCGGAGGGTACATAAGGAATGGATTCTGGTTGCACAATTGGATCAGCTTCACTTCCTTCGGTAGCGATAATTGCCAACACCTGTCCAACCTGGACTACGGAATCTTCCGTAAACAACTGCTCTTTCAGCACACCTGCTACGGGTGATGGCACATCCGAGTCCACCTTATCTGTGGCGATCTCTAATACCGGTTCGTCTTCCTCTATGCGATCACCGGGTTGTTTGAGCCATTTAATAATAGTTGCTTCGGAAACACTCTCTCCCATTTTCGGGAGAATCAATTGATGTTGTGCCATAATCCTTTCAATATTGAATGCCTTGCAAATTACATAAGTTTTTGAAACAAAACAAACAATCAGAATTATATTCTTTGATTTATAACGAATTCAATACTTTATTTTGAATTTATGGGTTATTTTCTTCTTTTGCCAAAACAAACAACTCATAAAGTGCTGCTGCACTTGCCCGGTCAATATTGGCCGAACGGTCATTGCCAAACTTATATAATTTGGTGATAATTTTTGTTTTACCAGCAACCCCAATCCATACGGTACCCACTGGTTTTGACGCCGATCCCCCGTCAGGGCCTGCGATGCCACTGACCGAGATCGCATAATCAGTATTGAATAACGCCTTACTTCCTATCGCCATTTCCCTAACGGTTTCTTCACTCACAGCACCAAACTGTTCTAGTGTTTCCGGAAGGACCTGGACCAAAGCTTCTTTTGAAGCATTGGAATAGGTTACTGCCGAACCCATAAAAACCTGACTGCTTCCGGGAATCTGGGTGATTGATCTGGCAATGTTTCCGCCCGTGCAACTCTCTGCAGTGGAAAGGGTACAATGTAAATTTTTGAGCAAGTCCAGCACCGCCTCTTCAAGTTTCATATCTCCAGAAGCAATATAATGTTTTCCCGCAGCCTCACGGATCAATCCAGCATAATAGGTACACTTCTGAATGATCACTTCCTCATCCGAACCAATCGCTGTAAGACGCAAGCGAACCAGGCCGGGTTGGGGTAAATAGGCTAAATGGACATTGGAGGGCAAATTACGCTCAATTGCCTCCAACTTCTCTGCCAAAAAAGATTCTCCTATGCCCGCTATCAAAAGTGTTTGATGCACTACGGGCAATCTATCTTCAAAAAAGGATAGGCGGGGAAGTACGGTTTGGAGCATCAAATGCTTCATTTCAAAAGGTACACCGGGAAGAATCACATAATGTTTGTTTTTGTGTGCAATCCACATACCAGGTGCCGTACCCAAACTATTAAAGAGGACATCAGCCTTTTCCAGCAC
>DATGNG010000083.1:0-3341 GCA_035306865.1 Sphingobacteriaceae bacterium | reverse complement strand
TACCCTGAAAGAGAAGGCAGACGAGGCAGCGGCTATTATCCAATCCATCGAAGGAGCAAGCGATGTCAAAGTGGATCAGACCGAGGGCCTGCAACAATTGTCTGTGCGGTTTGATCGGGATAATATGGCCCGTTTTGGGATCAACGTGGATGAGGTGAATCGCATTATTCGGACGGCGTATGCCGGAGAGAAAGTCGGGAATATTTTTGAGGAAGAGCGCAAATTTGATCTCGTGGTACGGCTCAATGAGGGTGATCGACAAGATTTGGATCTTACGGCGCTTACCGTAAATACTGCCACAGGTCAAAATGTAACTTTGGACCAGATCGCCTATGTGGAACCAACCGAAGGTCCTATGATGATTTCCCGGGAGGAGGCACGCCGTTTCATCAACATTGGTGTGAATGTGCGCAACCGGGATGTGGGAAGTCTGGTCGAGGACATTGAGTATGCCTTGGGGAGCAATTTGAGTTTGCCACCCAATTACGAAATTCGTTATGGTGGACAGTTTGAAAACCTCCAACATGCACGTCAGCGACTTGCCATTGCCCTGCCGTTAGCTCTTGGTCTGATCCTGTTGCTTTTATATTTTGCGTTTGGATCATTCGTGGACACATTGATTATTTTCATGGCGGTGCCGCTTTCGGCTATTGGCGGAATTCTGGCTTTGTATATCCGGGGCATGCCCTTTAGCATTTCTTCCGGTGTGGGTTTTATCGCGTTGTTTGGGGTATCTGTTCTCAATGGGATCGTCTTGCTTAATGCTATTCGTCAATTGAACGAGAAGAACACGGATTTGCCATTGATTGATAAAATTCGACAGGCTTGTTTATCCAGATTTCGGCCAGTGCTGATGACAGCTTTGGTAGCCGCGTTGGGATTCCTGCCTATGGCCATTTCCACCGGCAGTGGGGCAGAAGTTCAACGGCCCCTGGCCACGGTGGTCATAGGGGGATTGATCACTTCCACTCTGCTGACCCTACTGATTTTGCCCGCACTCTATTTCTTAGTGAAAAAACGAAAAAGAACACCTCTGGTCAAAACGATAAGTACTTTAGTTCTCGGCTTGATGATTCCTTACGTTGCTCATACTCAGCAAATTACCAATGCTGAAGATGTTTTTCCCTATTTGGAATCCAACAACCTGGAAATAATCAGAGCTCGAACCGCTCAGGAACAGATGAAGCTGAATGCCGGGGCAATCGGTCAATGGGAACCAGCGACCATCCAATACCAGGGAGGACAAATTAATTTTCCCGGTTTTGACCAATGGATATTGGTGGAGCAAGACATCAGCCCCCTTTTGAGTAGTAAATTAAAAGCGGCCAGTCGGGAAGTGGTGCGGACTGAAACGGTGGCTCAGGATTATGAAACTCAGATACTGATCCATCAATTGAAACGCGATCTGAAATCCAAATTCAATGAATGGCATTTTTGGTACAGCAAATGGAGCGTGCAGGATTCCTTGATGGAGTTAATGGTCGAGCTACAACCGCTTGTGGAGGTCCGATACGAAAGTGGAGCGATTGATGGACTCGAAATTGAATTGTTCAGGCAGCAAATGGCCGGATTGCAAAACACCAAAACGATTTTAGAACAAAACATTAGAGAGGTGGAATGGTCAATTCGGCAATTGGTGTTACTACCAGATTCAGTTGAAATGGTGCCCGGGCCTTTATTGCAATTCCAGGAATCGAACCCGGAAACGGTCACGATTGATTCCGGATTTCTGACTGAATGGTATCAAAAGAAATCCGACGTGGTCGACGCCCGGTTGGAGGAAAGCAAACGGCGGGCAGCGCAACCCCAGTACCGGTTGGGATATTTCTATCAGAGCCTCGAAAAGAACCATGGATACCAGGGGGTCCAGGTTACTCTTGGAATTCCTTTGGACAAGCGTACTGAAAAAACCCGAATGCAAAAACTGACTTTGGAGCAGCACCTGATCGACTCCGAGCGAGAAATGCAAGCCAGACAGATTACGGAACGCATACATGCCCTGGAATCAACCCTGGCACAACTCCAGACGTCGATTTCTTTTTACGATGAAGAGTTGTTGGGGAGCCAGAGCCGAATGCTGGAGGTGATCAGACAGCAATTGGAGCTGGGCGAAATTGACTTTTTTGACTTTTATCAAACCCAGCGGTTGATCGTGGAAAAAAGAAACGAATACCTGGATCTCATCCGGATGTACAATGAAAAATGGATTGATCTTCAATTTTTGTCAATACTAAAATAAATTAATATGAAAGCGATATTTTATTTGGTTGTAGCCGTGTTTTTGGCCGCGTGTGGATCACAACCAGAGCCCACCATCGAAGAAAACACTGAAGAAAACCCCCGGCTACGCAGTGAAATCGAAGCCAATGAAGCTATTGAAATTGGGCCGTTGATTACACGAAGCGTGGTGAATACCGTTGAAAGCTCAGGTCGCGTGACTTTGCCTCCGAATGGCATACATACCGTTCACAGCTCCACCGAGGGCTATGTGAGTGATTTTAAATTTCAGCCAGGTGATAAGGTGTCAAAGGGTACAGAGTTGGTCACCATTACCTTTCCCGGCCTTATCGATAATCAACGGTTGTTTCTTGAGACAGAAGTTGAATTGGAAAGAGCCCAAAAGGATCTGAATAGGAAGGATGAATTGCGGAAATCTAATGCTACTTCAGTTGTTGCCTTTGAAGAAGCGGAATCCAGGGTTCGGTTGTTGGAGGCCCGGTCTAAGGGGCTTCGTAAACAACTTGAACTGTGGGGGATCAATATAGATCGGCTGCTGTTGGATCATGATTATCAGAATGCAGTGCGGATTGTAGCTCCAATTGGTGGGGTGATCGATGAAATTTTTGTTCATCCGGGGCAGATGATCACACCAGAAGACCCCATCATGAATATCGCTACTCTGAAAAATCTACACCTGGATTTACAGGTATTGGCCCGGCATGCTTCCGCGATTCGCCTGGGCCAAAAAGTAGAATTCACCCTCCCCGGGGAGACCCAAACACGATCAGCAGTGATTTCCAAAATCAATCCTCAGATGAATCCCGGGAATGAAACTTTAAACTTTCATGCCCACCCGGATCAGGGGTCTGGGGATAAATTAATCCCGGGAATGTTTGTTAAAGCCCAAATCAAATTGGATAGCATCCGGGTTAGTGGTCTGCCTGTTGATGCAGTGATTCGACAGGAAGGATTGCATTATGCTTACGGCCTGGACAACGACCAGGTGGTAAAACAAGTCTTGCAATCAGTGGAACGGTTAGGTGATCTCGTAGTTTTTGATAGTTTACCATATCGTGAATATGTGATAAAAGGGGCGTATTATATGGAATAAAATAGTTGTC
>DATGNG010000082.1:0-7995 GCA_035306865.1 Sphingobacteriaceae bacterium | reverse complement strand
TGGTGTTTTACTTTGTGGGTTCCTCCCAGGGAAGCTTCCAGGCATTCCGCTTCACCAATTATGTGTGGCATTTTACGGATTTCGATGTGGCCCATTCACACATGACCATGTACGGCATCATCACTTTTATACTCTGGGCCTGTGTATATGCGATCCTGCCGAAAATCACGGGCAGGGAACCACGGCAGTTTTTTGTGGGGGTACATTTCTGGATGGCTTTTGTCGGACTGTTTGCGTATATGATCTCATTGATGATCGGTGGTACCCTGCGGGGAATGAGCTGGATCGACGGTGAACCTTTTATCAAATCTGTCATCCTGATGCAACCATATTGGGTCTGGCGGGCAGTAGGGGGTTCCCTAATGTTTATTTCCCATCTGGTATTTGCCTATAATTTTTACGTCATGGCCAGTCACCGGAAGGTAACGAATCTGAAGGCAACTATTGATAATTAACCATGGCAATTAAACATGACTTCAGAATTCAAAACGATCTTAACATTCAAAATATCCAGCGATGCTCAACTTTCATAAAGACCACAAAAATTTAGTCAATGTATCTTTGGGAGTATTTCTACTGCTCAGTATCCTGATTGCTGTTTGGCCAGCCTATCAATTGCAAAATACGCAACCCCTGCCGGACATGCCGATTCCGACCGCGGAAGAAGTACAGGGCCTGCATATTTACGTGGCTGAAAACTGTGCTGGTTGCCATACCCAGCAGGTCCGGAATATAGAAATGGACAATACCTGGGGCGAACGGCCTTCCATAGCCTCCGATTATTATTACAGTAAGAAAAGACTGGATATCTGGAGACAATCACCCTCCTTGCTGGGCAGTGAGCGTACCGGTCCCGACCTGACCAATGTGGGGAAACGCCAGCCCGGTAAGGAATGGCATTTGTTGCATCTTTACAATCCACGGATTGTAGTCAAAGAATCTGTGATGCCGGGCTATCCCTGGTTGTTCAAAGAAAAACGGGAAGACAAGGTGCTGAAAACAGACGTGGTGATACCAGTACCCGCAGCATACCTGAAAAATAAAGATGTGAAAATTGTGGCTACCCAGCGGGCACTGGATTTGGTCGCCTACCTTCAATCCCTCAAACAGGCTCCGTTACCTGGTGAAAATCAAGTTCCATTTATTCCGGCACGAGAAAAGAAACAGGCCTCAGGTGGAATGACCGGGTCTGCTGCCGATGGAGCAGCACTCCCGGATGGCTTAGCATTGTATATGAGCAATTGTTCCGCATGTCACCAAACTGATGGAATGGGCTTACCCGGAGCATTTCCTCCACTCGCCGGGAGTCCAATTGTGAACGATGAAAACCCTGAGATGCTGATCCGCATTATCCTACAGGGATATGACGCCCGAGCGGAATACGCAATGATGGTGGGTTTTGCAGATATGTTAAGCGATGAGGAAATTGCTGCTATTGCCAATCACGAGCGGAGTAGCTGGGGAAACAATGCGGCTGCCATCAGTGCTTCGGATGTAGGCAAAATCCGGGATTTTGTGAGTCAATTAGATTAATGGACTTATTAGGTTAATGAGTTCTTTAGATTAATAAACTTTAAACTGAATAGATGATGATTACACGATTCAAATCCACTATATACAAATTATCCTTTACCCTTTTTATATTAGGGGGAATGGGAATTGAACAAACTTTACAAGCCTGCGAGCTTTGCGAAAGCCAGCAGCCGGCCATGTGGCGCGGAATTACCCACGGCCCCGGTCCAGATGGAAACCTGGATCACATCATTACCTGGTCTGCCGTAGTGATTGTAGGCATCACCCTGTTTTTGAGCCTCAAATTTCTCATCAAACCCAAAGAAGATCAGGCTGGACACATAAAAAATATCGTGATAAACAAGTAATCAACAGCACATGGAAGACAAAAGAATCATAAAAGTATTTCTCGATGAGGATCCTCATCCTTTTGCTGAATTCAAACCACCTGTCAAATTCGTATTCGACACCACCAAAATCCCGGATGGTAAACACCAATTGAAAATAGTAGCTAAATCCACTGATGGTATAGAAGGCATCAAAACCATTCCCTTCGAAGTCCGGAACGGCCCCTCCATTGCTATCGTTGGCTTGAAAGAAAATGAAGTGGTCAATGAGCAAATTCCCATCACCATCAACGCATACGGCAGTGAACGAAAGGATGTGTTTGTTATAACCGGGTCTGAAACCCCAAAAGCAATCCCTGCCTGGGTCTGGGCGCTGGTTATTTCCTTTGTGGCATTTGCATTGTTTTATCTGATTATGTACTGGGATGAATCCCTCTACAAATCATTTGTTTAATGAAAATAAAAATAAAAAGGGTTTACGACCCCTGGGATGAAAGTGACGGATACCGTATCCTGATCGACCGTTTATGGCCACGGGGATTGAAAAAAGAAAGCTTAAAACTGGATGAATGGGCAAAGAACTTAGCCCCATCAACTGAGCTGCGCAAATGGTTCAACCATCAACCCGAACTATTTGATGAGTTTGCCCAAAAATACCACGTAGAACTTCAGCAACACGAAAAGGATCTCGATCGTGTTGTCAAAATTGCTAAAACTCAATCGGTCACACTCTTGTATGCTGCCTCAGACCCCAATTTCAACCAAGCCGTAGCACTTCTTGGCATACTGAATTCACCTTTTCACAAATCCGAGAAATGAATTCACTTCTCGGATTTTGTTTTTTGGAAAAAAGATATTCCTTAAGAGATATTCCTTACTTTACCTCGATCAATTTCGAAACCATTTTGGCCTCTTCTTTTTTCCCAATTTCCAGACTCAATACCCCATCTTTGTAAGATGCGTCAATCTTGGAGTGGTCAATACTTTCGGGTAGTGTAAAAGAACGGCTAAAGGAAGTATAACTATATTCCCTTTTGTTGTACTTTTTGTGCTCACTCGATTTTTCAGCTGATTTTTCTCCGGAAATGGTCAACACCTCTCCGTCAACATTGATTTTGAAATCGCTCTTGTCCAATCCGGGCGCAGCCAGCTCAATCAGGTATGCCTCACTTGTTTCCGCCACATTTACCGCTGGGACCTTAGAAATAAATCGATCCGAAATAAATGAATCATTGAAAATTGGACTGAAAAAATCATTCACCCAATGATCTACTCCCGAATTTCTGTTTCCGTTGAATTTTACTAATGCCATTTTATAATCCTCCTAATTTTTAATTTTTCTATTTTTTTAATTTCTCTATTTTTAAACTCACTTCATACCATTCAAACCATATACCAATCCAAGCCCCACTGAAAATTCGGTCATTTTGTCATCAAAAATCAAGACGAACTGCCGTTTTGTCTCTAAAAATGAAATATTGTATATAAAAGGAAATTTCCCTAAGTTTGAGCAAGCATTTCAAATAGAAAAATTAATAGAAAATGAGACGACTCTCCATCATTTTTTCCGCCGCAATACTTCTGACTGCAACTGGTATTTCATGCAAAAGCAACGGACAACAGGCACATAATCCTGAATCAGGGCAAATTGACAGAACCCCACGTTTGACAGAAGTCATCAACACCGAAAAATCGGCTTTCCGGATCGACACCATCTTTTCCGAGCTGGAAAACCCTTGGGGTATGACCTGGTTGCCAGATGGGCGAATGCTGGTCAACGAACGCAAAGGAGAAATTTTGGTTTTCAAAGGCGATACTTTCACCGGAGAAAAGCTGAGCGGGTTCCCAATGACTTATGTAAGGGGGCAAAGTGGCCTGCTCGATATCCAACTACATCCGAATTACGAAGAAAACGGTTGGATATATGTAACTTATGCCAAACCTGATGAAGGAGGGGGAAGCACAACTCTCATTCGGTTCAAAATAGATGGCAATCAGATCACCGACATTGAAGAATTATATCAGACCCAACCCATTACCAATTCAGGGGTTCATTTTGGAAGTCGGATTATTTTTGATCGGGACGGGTACCTCTATTTCAGTACCGGGGACAGGGGCAGAAAGGAAAATTCACAGGATTTATCCAATGATATGGGCAAAATCCACCGTCTGCATGATGATGGGCGTATTCCTGCGGACAATCCGTTCATAAACCAATCCGGAGCCAAACCCAGTATTTGGTCATACGGTCACCGGAATGTGCAGGGCATGATTTACGATAAAGAAAACAACCGGATCTATTCAACCGAACATGGACCACGCGGGGGAGATGAACTGAATTTAGTAGAAAAAGGCAAGAATTATGGTTGGCCGGTCATAACCTATGGGATTGATTATAGTGGGGAAATAATTTCTGACCTGACGCACAAGGAGGGAATGGAGCAGCCCGTACATTATTGGACACCATCTATCGCAACCTGTGGTTTGATGCTCTACACCGGGGATAAATTTCCTGCTTGGAAGGGCAATATCTTTGCCGGTGCGCTGGCATTGACACATGTGGCAAGGGTAGAATTGGATAATGGCAGCTATGCCCACGAGGAAAAATTACTTGAACGTATGGGCAGGGTCCGCCAGATCGCCCAATCGCCTGATGGTTATGTATATGTATTGACAGAAGGTCCGGGCCAATTATTGAAATTAGTGCCGGCCGACTCTCAATAGGAATGGAATACAATGGGAATGGAATAATACGAGAATGGATATAAATAATTTACTGCAAAGGGCTTTGGAATTCGATTTTCTCTCCAAGGAAGAGGGAATGTTTCTATACCACCATGCCGCCACTGCAGACTTGGCTTATGTGGCCAACGAATTGAGAAAAATTCAGGTGCCCCACGGAAAGGTAACCTGGCAGATTGACCGAAATGTAAATACCACCAATGTTTGCATCGCCAATTGTAAATTCTGCAATTTTTTCCGTCGTCCGGGCCATGAGGATAGTTATATTACCGACATAGAAACCTATAAGCAAAAAATTGAAGAAACCTTCAGATATGGAGGAGATCAATTGTTGCTCCAGGGTGGGCATCATCCAGATTTGGGTTTGGAGTTTTATACCACACTTTTCAAGCAATTGAAAGACTTGTACCCTACCCTGAAACTACACGCTTTGGGCCCACCTGAAGTGGCACATATCACCAAACTGGAAGGTTCCACTCACCTGGAGGTCCTGACTGCACTCCAAAAAGCGGGTATGGATTCACTGCCGGGTGCGGGTGCGGAAATTCTCAATGATCGGGTAAGACGCCTGATCTCCAAAGGCAAATGTGGAGGTCAGGAATGGCTGGACATCATGCGTGCAGCCCACAAAATCAACCTTCCAACTTCTGCGACCATGATGTTTGGACATGTAGAAACCATTGAGGAGCGGTTCGAGCATTTAGTCTGGATCCGGGAGGTACAGGCCGAGAAGCCCGAAGACCATTATGGATTCCTGGCTTTTATTCCCTGGCCTTTTCAGGATGACGGCACCCTGCTGAAACGGATCAGGGGTATTTCCAATACCATTACCGGTGATGAGTACATCCGCATGATTGCATTGAGCCGCATCATGCTGCCCAATGTTAAAAATATCCAAGCTTCCTGGTTGACCGTTGGCAAGCGGGTGGCCCAATTGTGCCTTCATGCAGGAGCAAACGATTTCGGCTCCATTATGATTGAAGAAAATGTTGTGTCCGCAGCAGGGGCCCCGCATCGCTTTACATCCAGATCGATTCAAGACTCCATTATAGATGCAGGTTTTGAACCTCAACTGAGGACCCAGCGTTATGAATTCAGGGAGATTCCGGTAGAAATGGATGAACAGGTGATCAACTACTAATTACTATTTGGGAGAAAAGAGGCAAGCGTTTGGAAAAGCTTAAAAAACATATAGAGGCGCTGATCTACGCCTCTGAAACAGGAATTTCAATAGGGGAAATTGAAGAAGTTCTGTCGGCGGGCAATTGGGAGGACATCCCACCTATTCAGCAGTTGATCGATGAAATCGCTGAGGCATATCAGTCTCCCGATTCCATATTGGAATTAAAGCGAATTAACAATTCATATCAGTTTCTCACAAAAACTGAATACCATGAAACTATCAATCAATTACAAAGTCATCGTTCCCGGAAAAAATTGAGTCAGGCAGCTTTGGAGACCTTGGCCATCATTGCTTACCGTCAACCCATCACCAAGCTGGAAGTTGAGCACATAAGGGGAGTAAATTGCGATTATACCATACAACGATTGCTGGAGAGGGGAATGATTGCCATTATTGGCAAAGCAGACAGCCCCGGTAAGCCCCTTATATATGGGACAAGCGACCTCTTAATGGATTATTTCGGTCTGAATGACGTGTCCGAATTGCCGAAATTAAAAGAAATTGTAGGTGATGATCAGGCAATTGGAGTCAGTCGGGAATAGGCGGGGTTTAATGTGGAAATAATTTTTGCAAGAAGTGTTTTTTGATATTAAAATCTTATTAATTTTAGCCCATAAAACAAATTACATTATAAGCAGTAAAAATGAAAGCACAGATGATTCAGCATGATGAATTGGAAGATCTAATGGAGGAAATGGAGGTGAATCTGAGATTCCCGGAGCCTGAAGACGATGATGACAACGATGATTTGATTTTTGAGGAGGAGGAGGACTTCGATCTTGATGATTTGGATGATTTGGACAACTTCGATGACTTTGATGATGATGATTTTTAATCAACATCTACCAGATATCCGCTAAATGTATGGTTGATGTTTAAAGCAGCTTGTTTAGAACTGCTCTGAAATTCTGGACGCTTTGCCGAACATCAACCACATTATTCTCCCAATTATATTCATACTCTGCCGAAATATTTCCCCTGAAATTCTGCCTCTTCAATTCTCTGATCAACCCTTCAAGGTTGGCTACCCCCGTCCCCCAATGCACATCGTGCGCATCCCTGGATCGTTCTTTCAGATCCTTGAAGTGGAGACTGAAAACATGACCTTCCAGATCCTGCAATGCTTTAATAGGATCCAGCCCTGAACGAATCCAGTGTCCAATATCTGCGCAAGCACCTACTAAGGGACTATCCGCTTTTTCTATAGACTGCAAAACTACACTTGGATCCCAGTAACGAGAAGGCTTTGGATGGTTATGAATGGCAACCTGAATTTTGAATTGGTTTGCCAACCGACCGATCAATGGTAAAAAGTCGGTTGCGGGCTCAACATTTATCACATATACGCCCCATTCGTGGGCGAACTCAAATAATTGTCTCCATCCCGATTCTGAACCGGCATTGACCACACCCAGGGCAACTATCCGAATTCCTGAATCCCTGAGCAGTTTTCGGATTGACTGCTTTTGCTCTTCTCCCATTTCCACCCCGAAAACACCCGGCAACCCTCCACCCAATTCATGATCCGCAAACACTTCAATAGTCTTCAAGCCTGCCGAACGAGCCATAGAAATAGCTTCTACTAAACTATAATGTTTGAAAGTATAGGTTTGAACTGACAGATTCCAGCCCAATACCTCTTCGGGAAACTCAGTTTGCTGAGTTGTAGCATGCTCAGTATGCAGTTGTCCTGGAAATAAATCAAAGGATGATATGTTCCTTAGGGATGCATTCCCTATAGACGCATCTGCTGATACTGAAAATACCAGGATGGAAATGGATAAGCTCCAGAAAACTTTCGACGATGTGGTGAAAAGGCGCATCATAATCCAGGTCAATTTGGTGGTTATTATCGGTTCTCACAAACTTAGAAAATTTTCGCCAGATTATCTCTACTTTTTTCCACCGGAAACCGCACGAATCAATACGGGTGCAGTAGCCAACAACACGATTCCCATAATAACATACTCCAGGTTGCGTTTTACCCATTCGTTCTCACCCAACAAATACCCGGCTGTCATCAAGCTGCCTACCCACAGGATACCACCGAAAATATTATAAAATGTAAAACTTTTAAAGCTCATTCCCACAATTCCGGCGATTATGGGCGCAAAGGTCCTTACGATCGGCAGGAAACGAGCAATCACAATGGCTCCACCTCCCTTTCTGTGGTAAAATTCTTCTGCCCTTTTTAAGTGTTTCTTTTTATAC
>DATGNG010000081.1:0-4713 GCA_035306865.1 Sphingobacteriaceae bacterium | reverse complement strand
GAGGGGTGGCAGCACCATTTCCCAACAAACAGCCAAGAACGTGTTTCTGTGGCCCCAACGTTCCTGGGTGAGGAAGGGTTTTGAGGCCTATTTCACCTTCCTGATCGAAGTGTTTTGGAGCAAAAAGCGTATTCTGGAAGTTTATTTAAATATGATCGAGACCGGGAACGGTCATTTTGGGGTAGAGGCTGCAGCACAGCATTACTTTGGGCGGTCTGCAGCTAAAGTAAGCCAGCGGCAAGCAGCATTGATCATTGCGGTCCTACCCAATCCCCGCCGATGGAATCCGGCAAATCCCACCAATTATATCAACGGGAGGGCCAACAGCATCATCCGCTACATCAATCATTACAAAATTCCGTGATTTGCGGGTGAATTTCCCTCAGTTATGATTTCAGAAACACCCTTGCATGCCAGCTTTGTGAGAGGGGAACCTCCCATTTGCTGTCCAGATCGGGATAAGTGGACACCAGATTATTGAAGACAATGCTTTGGTCAGTGATCTGACCGTTTTGGACGAGTTCCCCGAAATTTTCTTTACTGACAATTTGGATAGGGGCATTTTTTTCCTCGCGGAATGCAATACGCAGCCGATCAAAGAATCCGATGCCCAGGGCCTGCTCCAATTCTTTGAGGATATAGACAGATTTGTCAATAGAACAACCGGAGGGTATTTCAACGGCCTCATTGACCATAAGGATAATAAACAAGCCATAACGGATTTCGGCTGTAGCGGTGAGTTTCTTGCCGTGTGCGCGCCACTGTCCGGTAAATTCCTTAAGCTTCTCAAGTATTAGTGCCTCCTCCCCTGAAGTCAAGACACGATCAGCCTGGTAAATCCAAATACGCTCCATCTAATAAACTTACAAAAAATCCTGGAATTTTCCAAATACACTCAAAAAATCACACTACCGGATAATAGGGTGATATCATCAGATACACCACCACCCCACTTACAGCCACATATAGCCACAGGGGAAAGGTAATACGGGCAATTTTTTTATGTTGTCTATATCTGCCGGTCAGCCCACGCACAAATGTGATCAGCACAAATGGTATAATAACAATAGACAACAGAATATGGGTCAGCAGGATAACAAAATAAAACGTCCGCACCCACCCTTCACCCCCAAAAGGAGTAGATTCGGAGGTCATATGGTAGGCCACATACATTCCCAAAAAAGCTATAGAACAGGCAATACAAGTTTTGACAAGCAATTCGTGCAGACGCTGATTACCCCTCCTGATAGCAAGTACTGCTGCAACAAGCAGGATCGCTGTAACACCATTAATAGTAGCATAAATGGGAGGCAAAAACATCAACGGTTTCACATCAAAACCCAAGTCTCTCAAATTGACCCGGAACAAAAGGGCTACAACCAATGGAATAACTATAGAAAGTACAATGATCCAACGATTGTATAATTTTTCTTTTGACATCTCTGCTAAGATTTTTTTTTAATCTAATAGGGGCTATTGCGACGCACCTCTTCCACCAACAATAATTTAATCTCATCGATCAGCCTGTCCACTTCCTTTTTGTGATTGACATCGTAATAACCTCGGATTCGTCGTTCCGAATCCACCAGGATCAAAGAAGAGCTATGAATAAAGGCTGCCTCCCTGGTCGTATCCTGGAAAGCATCGACCAAATATCCTTCCCTTGCAATCACATGAATATCATTTTTCCGTCCAAGGGAATCCAAATGTCCGTTCCTAAACCCACTACTGCTGGTCAACCAATGCCATTTTTTTGTCTCAGGCTGGAAATTGGAGGAATAGGCATACAGTACTTCAGGTGTATCATAAAGCGTATCCACGGTCAATGTGTAGAACCGCACCATTGAGTTGTTGATAAATCGGGAAGCCACCCTATTCATTTCCTCATTCATATACGCACAAAAGGTTTCACATCTGGTGTAAAAAAAATTTACTACCGAAATACTGGATTCCTGCGCCGGGAACTGAACCTCCTCCCCTATTTGGTTGGTCAGCACAGCCTTTGGCACCAAATGATAGGCAGTGTCCGGAATCTGTTCACCCATTTTACTGGTAAACGTTCCGGTCAACACTTTCTCCCCGAAAATGGGCAAGGGCTTATAACTATTCTTACCCTCCTTTTCCAGTAAATAATATAAAAATCCCGGCAGGATCAAAATCGCTGCCAGGATCAATACCTTAAAAATACGGTTATTATTTCTTTTTCCAGTCATTATGGATTGGGCCACCAAGGATAAATATTATAATTATCCAGCAGGAAATTACCCTCGATCAGCATCAGTATGATTAGGTAAATAACCAATAAGAACACAATACTGATGGACATGATAAACCCGAAAGTCTCAAATTTGAGGTGCATAAAATAGGCTATAATATAATAAGCCTTCATCAGGGTCAATACGATATATACAATATTAACCGTCAAAGTCTTTTCAATGACCCCCGGATGTACCAGTGCCAAAGCAATGAAAAACTCCAGGGCAGTCAGGGCCAGCAGGTAGAAAAACACTTTCCAGATCCTGCCTTTAGTCATGCCTGGCTCATGATGTGAGGCCACTTCTTCTGTTACGTTATTTGCTTGATGAGTTGACATAAAATCTTAATTTTACTATTAAACCAGATAAAAGAAGGTAAATACAAATACCCAAACCAAATCCACAAAGTGCCAGTACAAACCGACTTTCTCTACCATCAGATAGGTGCCGCGACGCTCAAATACGCCGGACATCGTCATGCCTAAAATAATGATATTGAGGATCACCCCAATGGTCACGTGCAATCCGTGGAAACCTGTAATGGTAAAGAATAGATTGGCAAATTGCAGTGCAGAAACTTCTGAAATCCCATGGCTGAAATAGGGCGCAAGCGTCTCTGCCGACAATACACCTTCTTGTGTTGGAATGGTGCCGAACCAAAAGCCCTGATGGTGCAAGTGGCTCCACTCCAGGGCCTGACAGCCCAAGAACATCAAACCACCTATAATCGTGGCTATCATCCATCCTACAACCTCCTTTTTGGCATTCCGGTGTCCGGCTTCTACTGCCAAAACCATGGTCACCGAACTCATAATCAGGATAAAGGTCATGATCCCCACAAAAACCAATGGGTAACCACTATCCGCTATGAAAGGGATGGACTGGAATACCTTGTCAGGATCAGGCCAGGCCACATGGGCGAAACGCTGCGACCCGTAATAGACCAGAAAGGCTGAAAATGTAAACGCATCCGATGTCAGGAAAAACCACATCATGATCTTCCCGTACTCCACATTGAAAGGAGATTTCCCTCCGCTCCAGGCACCCGTCCTGACCTTGTCCAATCGCGAAACTGTTGTACTCATTGTCAATTCTTATTTGCTAATTTATAATTATTGGTTCAAAAGTAAGAAAACATAAATATATATCCACAAAACATCCAGAAAATGCCAGAAAATAGCGGCCAACTCCATTCGGAATGCATTGTTGATCTGTGGAATATTTTTCAGTTTCCCAATCAGTGCGCGCAGCAATACCAGCAATCCAGCAAGGATATGTGCCAGGTGCAGCCCCGTAAAGATATAAATAAATGATTGGGAAGCATTTGTGTTAATAAAATAAATTCCGCGGGAAGTCAGTGTATTCCAGGCTTCAATCTGAAAAAAGAAGAACCCTATACCCAAAATAATAGTCGCTATCAAAAAACGGATCTGCTTGCGAAATTCCATTTTCTTGGCAGCACGATAGGCTAAATGCATAGTCATACTACTGATAACGATCAGCGTAGTACTGTAAATAAACGCGTCGGGTAGAAGGGTTTTGATTCCCTTATCGATTCCACCCTGTGTATAAACAATAAATCCACTGGATAATGCGGCAAACATCATAAACATGCCTATTATCCCAAGCCATAGACTGAATTTCTTGGCTTTGCGTTGAGCGATTTCCTCAACATTTTGTGTATATGGGGCTTCTGTTGACATATTAAATCGCAATAAAATCAAACAACAATATCAATTGTATCAAAGGAAGGTAAAAAAAGGAAGTGAACATTACTTTTCTTGCCGAATCCATATTCCTTTTCACTAACAATTGAAGTCCGTACCAACTAAATAAAAGGGCTCCGGCCAGCGAAACCAGCGTCACAATCATTCCCCCAAAACCAAAATAATAGGGTAGCAGGGAGACTGGGATCATCATCAAGGTACTAATAAAAATTACAAATGCCGAGATCTTATCCCTTTTCGTAGTAGGCAACAACCGAAAACCAGCCCGCTTATAATCATCGTCCAACACCCAGGCAATAGCCCAGAAATGCGGAAATTGCCAGACAAACTGGATAAAAAACAATATCAGTGGAATGATCACGATAGCAGGTGCATTGACCTGACTGTAATGTGCCAGCCCATCCTGAGTAAAGGCAGCATAATACCCGATCAAGGGAGGCAATGCGCCTGGAAAAGCTCCTACCAATACAGCAATGGGCGACTTTTGTTTTATTGGGGTATAGACAAAGGCATACAAAATAATGGAAAACACCGAAAGCAGACCAGCAATAAAGTTGAGTGTAACCAATGTATATGTACCAATTATCCCCATAAGCAGACTGAGCACCAAGGCCTGACCTGTAGTCATCCTACCCGAGGGGAGTGGCCGATCGGCAGTCCTTTTCATTAGGCGATCTAAATTCCGCTCAATAATCTCGTTAAAACCATTGGCAGAACCCGTTACCAGAAAA
>DATGNG010000080.1:0-3578 GCA_035306865.1 Sphingobacteriaceae bacterium | reverse complement strand
TATGAGACAATAACATACTCAAATGGGTATAGTCTTCGCAGGTAACGCATTGAGAGTAAATTGAGTATGTTGATGCTGTGAAAGAGGTGAACAATTATCCGGGCCGTGAAGCAGCGTTGTCACTTGAGAACGCCGTGAAATATTGTGGCCTTACGGATCATACTCACCAAAGAAAATCCATGGAGGTCCTGTATAAAAAATACTATGGATACATCCTTGCGATAATTCTCAGATATGTCAGACAACAGGAAGATGCGGAAGAATTGGTCAATGAAAGCTTTGTTCGTGTATTTGCCAATATCGGGAAGTTTGTAGGCAAAGGAAAAGGGGAGGAGTTTGAAAATTTTTTTAAAGCCTGGCTTTCTAAAATTTGTGTCAATGCTTCCATCGATTTTTTAAGAGCTAAAAAAATGAGTCTTAGCTTGGATGACATAGATGTTGAGGATAAGGAAATGCCATTTGCAATGGCTTCTGATGAGCTGCAGGTAAAGGATATACTTGCATTGATGAACAGGCTTCCTGAGCTTCAGCGCACGATCTTCAATTTGTATGAAGTGGAGGGTTATAACCATGAGGAAATTGCCGAAATGCTGAATATTCCGCATGGTACTTCCAGAACTTATCTGATGCGTGCAAAGAAAAGATTGAAAGCATTATATATGGCGCATCACGATTATATAATGCTTGGACGATAAAGTTTAAAACACACTTGGACGATTTTGAGTAATGGACAAGAAAGATAATAATATGGAAAACTGGAAGGGTATAGCCAACCGGTTACGAGAACACGAAGAGCCTTATAAAATAGGTTCCTGGGAAAAATTTGAGGCTGATTTTCTGGACTCTGCCGACTCCGGAAGCCCTGCTCCCCTACTTCAGGACCCGAAGGTCAAGGTGGTTAGGAGGATTTCTTGGGGCATTTGGTCCTCCGGAGTTGCAGCGGCAGCTTTATTGATCTTTGGGTTGATTTGGTTGTGGCCAGATTCCGTTTCCCAGAACATTCCGCAGGATTTGCCCCAAATGGTTCAATCTCCCGGTGCCTTGCCAAATCAGGGAGAATCATCACTTCAAGGCACACCGGAGTTAGAGAAAAACACTATTTTGGGATTGGAAAATGAGTTGTTTGAATCGGGTATTGCTAAGGCAATGATCCAGGCCTCCACTTCTGATGAATCTGATTTTTCTGATTCTTTTGAAATATTGCCTCCCCTAAATCAATTAGGACACGAGCTTTCTTTGGCAGGAATGCAAGCTATAGTCATCGAGCCCTCACTTTCACTACAACATTCCAATAGCAACATTAAAGCCCCGAGTGTAGAAAACGCAAGGACATCTTCAGCCATGGCCAAAGAAAAGAACGGATTGCTCAGTTCAGTTTTTGGGAATTTGAATGAAGATTTATCGGTAAGCAGCACAATTGGGGGAGATAAGACCATCAATAGAGATAAATGGGCTTTGGGGCTGGCCGTGGCCTCAATGATGACTTCTTCGGAAGAAGTTAATGTAGGGGGTGGAGTTTCAGTTGCCTATAAATTGTCAGATCGGATGTTTTTGCGTTCTGGAATTTCCCTCGCAAGACTGGGAGTAAGTACTCCCGCACCTGGACGTCAGGGACCATCAAACTATGTGGGCTATGCTCCCGCCTCTAATGGTTCGGCGACGGGTCCCAGTGGTCCACAGGGACCATCCGGATCCTTCAAGGAATCAATTGCTTCAGTTTCCCCGGAGGCGGTTCCGGGATATTATACGCGTTTATTGCGAGGTGCAAGCAGCAATCTTTTGACACTTGATGTTCCGTTGGATTTGAAATACTTTGTGACCGACAAATATTTTACCTCGGTAGGTGTTTCTTTTTTGGGCATTTTGAATGAGAGCAGAACCAACCATTATATTGAAAATATTAACCAACCGCTATTTAACGGTTATTCAGCGAATGGTCAGGACTTGCAGTTTGCCATGAAAACTCTGCATGTCAATGAGGCTACTGCTTACCAACCACTACAAGGAAATAGTTACGCAGGTTACCTGAATTTTTCAGTGGGAAGACAAACACGGGTTTCAAATAAGATCAGCCTGTCCATTGAACCATTTTTCAAACTGCCTGTTGGAAAGCTTATGAGGGAAGAGATGAATATGACGAATGGCGGAATACGTATTGTGACAGGATTTTAAGATTTATTGTTGGTGAATTAATATAAAAGCTCTACTTTTATTGCAATATTAACATAACCAATATTCATGAAACGTAGAGATTTTTTCCGGAATGCAACTATCGCTGCTGCCGGTGCCGCCATTCTATCCCCAGTCAGATCCCTCGGACAAAACACCAGTTCCATATTCCCGGGCTCCCATAAAGGTAAAAAAGCCAAGAACATTATTTTTATGGTCAGTGACGGAATGAGTCAGGGTACTTTGAGCATGCAAAATATGATGAGCGAGATCAAGAATGGTCGATTGTCGCATTGGATGTCATTGTATAGTGAGAATAAAGTGACCCGTGGTTTGATGGATACTGCATCCGCAAATAGTTTGGTGACCGATTCTTCTGCTGCCAGTTCTTCATGGGGTGGGGGATTTCGGGTTAATAATGGTGCAGTAAACGTGACTCCTGATGGGGAACATCGTAAACCTATTTTACAAAAATTTAAGGATGCGGGTAAGGCTGTAGGCTGTGTGACAACGGTAGAAATCACCCATGCCACTCCTTCCGGATTTTCTGTATCCAGTGATAGTCGTTCCGACCAGCCGGGTATAGCAGTACAGCATTTGGGATTGGGATTTGATGTGTTGATGGGAGGTGGTGCAGAATATTTCAGTGCAGATCGCAGATCAGATGGCAGGGATTTATTTGGTGAATTTGCGGGAAAAGGCTATAAAGTTGCTAAAACCAAAGAAGAACTATTTTCCATTGATAAGCAATCAGGTAAGGATCCTATTTTGGGAATTTTTGCCATAGGTGGTTTGCCCTATTCCCTTGATAGGGAAAATGACCCCGAATTGAAAAAAACCACACCTACCCTGGCCGAAATGACCGGGGCAGCTATTCGCCATTTGAATAAGAACCCAAATGGGTTTGTTATGCAGGTTGAAGGAGGGAAAGTGGATTGGGCAGCTCATGCCAATGATATCGGTGCTTTACTTTACGACCAGGAGGAATTTGATGATGCGGTAGCTGCAGCAATAGCTTTTGCTGAAGCTGATGGTGAAACATTAGTGATTATTACCACCGATCATGGCAATGCAAATCCGGGATTATTTTCAGATAATCGGTCCAGAAGAAATTTTGATAAAACTTTTACCTTCAAATACACAAACAATTGGGTACTGCAAGGAATAGACAGAGATTTTTCAGCAGGCAGAGTCATTGAACGCCTCGAACATGCCCAGGGAATTGTGATCAATGCTGAAGATGCAATGCGTCTTTTGACCCATTACGTGACTGACCGGAATGAAGATGGTTTATACAACCCTTATAAACTACCATTCCGCGATTTGGCAATTATTCAGGAAAAACATACTTCGGTAAGCTGGGGAAGCATGAGTCATTCAGGTGACCATGTTGAAATAGCTGCTTTTGG
>DATGNG010000079.1:0-4014 GCA_035306865.1 Sphingobacteriaceae bacterium | reverse complement strand
AAATTATTCTGATGGCTTGGAATCAGAAAAAAGCAGAAATTGTGAAAAAGGCGGTGGAAGGAGAGATTTCCTCCGAAGTTCCGGCTACTTTTCTGCAGCTTTCTGACAATGTAGAGTTTATCCTGGATCAGGATGCTGCATCCATGCTGACGCGCTTTGATACTCCATGGTTGGTGAAGGATTGTGTATGGGATCGAAAGACCATCAAAAAGGCAGTGGTTTGGTTGTCCCAGACCCTAAAAAAGCCAATTCTGAAATTGACCGAGGATGATTATAATAATAACGGTATGGCGCAGTTAGCCACCGAAAAGGGCCCGGTTTATAATATTAATATTGATATTTTCAATCAATTGCAGCACACCATTACCGGTTGGCCGGGAGGCAAGCCCAATGCCGATGACAGCCAAAGGCCCGAAAGGAAAGACCCTGCAAAGAAACGTTCTGTTATTTTTTCGCCACATCCGGATGACGATGTGATTTCTATGGGCGGAACATTTATTCGCTTGGCCGATCAGGGTCATGAAGTCCATGTGGCCTACCAAACCTCGGGCAATACTGCCGTTTGGGACGTGGATGCCATGCGCTATATTGAGTTTGCGACAGATTTTGCTCATTCTCAGGGGCAGGATACCGAAAAATTGCGTGATCTGTATGAGAAAGCTCGCTCATTTATTGAGAGCAAAAAGCCAAATCAGGTCGATATAGATGAGTTATTGACTGTAAAAGGCCTGATCAGAAAGGGAGAGGCCATTGCCGGGGCAAGGTTTGCCGGATTGCCTGATTCCCATATCCATTTCCAGAACCTACCCTTTTACGATACCGCAAAATATGGTAGTGTAGATAGTTATGAGGACGATGTGCAAATAACTATGGACCTACTTCAGCGCATCAAACCCCATCAGGTATTTGCAGCGGGTGACTTTGCCGACCCGCATGGTACCCATAAAGTTTGCTTTGATATTATCCATGAAGCCATGAAGCGTCTTCGTAAAACCGAGGAGTGGACTAAAGATTGCTGGGTCTGGTTATACCGGGGAGCCTGGCATGAATTTGAGATTCACGAGATTGAAATGGCCGTGCCGCTATCTCCACAAGAAGTATTGCGCAAGCGTCATGCGATTTTCAAACACCAGTCCCAAAAAGATGTTCCGGTATTCCCCGGAGATGACGCCAGAGAATTCTGGGTGCGGGCAGAAGACCGTACCCGGGAGACCGCGAGGAAATACGACGAGTTGGGAATGGCAGAATATGAAGCTATCGAAGCCTTTGTTCGCTGGAAATTTGAAGGTTAAACTAATGCGGAATCTGGGTTAATACGGGGCAACCATTTGCATGAGAATGCCACAAAGGTATCCTGCATAGGTGCCAACTGCATAGCTAAACACCGAAATAATCACCGATACCGATATCAGGGATGGGTGAAATGCGGCAGCAGTTACCGAAGCTGAAGCCACCCCACCGATATTGCCCATACTTCCCATAGCGAAGAAAAAGAATGGGGCACGGATCAATTTCGCTACCAGGAATAGTACAAGTGCATGGAAGGTAATCCATATCAAGCCCACAACAAATAATCCCGGGTTTTGAAGTATGGCAAAAATATTCATTTGCATGCCGATGGAGGCGATCAGCACGTATAGAAACACCGTGGCCAATTTGGATGCTCCTGCACCTTCATAATTTCTTGCCCGGGTAAAGGAAAGGCTAATGCCCAGAAAAGTAGTAACCACAATCAGCCAGAAAAACTTGGATGTAAGGCTAAACTTGGACAATTCAGGGGCATGCTCCTGAATACTTTCCGCTAAAAATCCTGCAACCACATGCCCAACGGCTACTGCTCCAAACGCCAACCCAATCATGATGAAATAATCTTTTGGCATAGGATTTCTGGCTTCAGTTTGAGCAATATGTGCCATGCGTTTGGTCAGCTCATCCACCGAACTGTTGTCCGCCTTGAAGTATTTGTTGATTCTTTCCGCCTTGCTTGCACCATAAATCAACAATGCCATCCAGGTATAGGCAACAAACACATCCACCGCGATAGTAGCTGAAAAGTCTTCGGGGACGGGTTCAAATATGGTGTATAATGCTGCTTGATTGGCGCCTCCCCCAATCCATGATCCTGCGAGGGTGGACAATGCTTTCCAGGTCTCTCCACTGACCACGTGAGGTGCGAATTGAGCCATGATCCATACGGCAATAGGTCCACCCAGGACGACTCCGACCATACCTGCCAAAAACATTATTCCTGCATTTTTTCTCATTTTCCACAATTCACCCAGATTGAGGCTAAGGGTAAACAACACCAAACAGGCAGGCAGCAAATAATTGGAAGCAATAAAATATATATTGGAATGTTCACCGGAAATTATGCCAAAAGAATTGAGCAGTCCGGGGAGAAAGTAGCAAAGCAATAGTGGCGGAATAACCGCATAAAACTTTTTTGCAAAACGATTATCCAGTGAAGAAGTATAAAAAACCAGGGCTAAAATGGCCATTAAAATGCCAAAAACAACGGTGTCTTCGGTGATTAAAGGGAGATTTTGTGCTACTGTTTCCATGCGCTGAGTGTAAAATGTCTAAGATTATAATCGTTTTTCCGGTGCCAATAATACACATTCCAACATGAAATCAGGCAATGCCGATGGCAAAAATTTCAGCAAGCCATGCTTGGGTATCGCTGCCCTTCAGCCAATGTATCGCTATTCCGTCCTTTTCCATTTTCCGGAAATAGGTCATTTGTCTTTTTGCAAAGCGGTGGATTTCAGTTTCCAATTTATCCACAAACGCTTTGTAATCTATTCTGCCCTGAAGGTATAAAGTGGTGTATTTGTATTCCAATCCATAATAAATCAACTGCTCGGCACTCAGGCCTTTATCGAGCAGAGATTGCACCTCCTCCACCAACCCCGCTTGCAACCTTTGGTGCAAACGTGTGGAAATAAGCTGCCTTCTGGTTTCAAGTGCCGGGGCGAGCCCAAATACTTTGGCATTGGGGCAAAGCGGCGGTGACGGGGTATATTCCGGATTTCTGGAAATCCAGTGGCAAATTTCAATGGCACGGATCAGTCGTTTGGCGGTACTGGTGTCGGGTTGGAACCCTTTGGGCTTTTCCAACTTGTCCAGCATTTGCCTCAGTTGGGACAGGGTAAAGGGTAGAAGCTTTTGACGGAGTTCTGTATTCACCGGGACTTCGCTGAAATCTATCCCCTGGATCAAAGCTTGCAGGTATAGTCCGCTGCCACCACAGATAATGGGGGTAAGTCCTGCATCCCGAATTTTTGAAAGTGCCGTTTGGGTATGGGAAAGGTATTGGGAAATATTGAAGCGGTCTCCGGCTTCTGACAGGTCAATCAAAAAATAGGGTATCTCCCCATATTCAGATAGGTCTTTTCCAGTGCCAATGTCCAGGCCCCTATAAACCTGTCTGGAGTCTGCGCTAATAATTGCTCCATTTGTTTCTTTTGCCAAGGCCACAGCAAGCCGGGTTTTACCGGATGCTGTTGGCCCCAGAATGACGATTTCTTTCATATTTTAGCCATCACACCACCTCCACCTTTAGCCATCACACCATCTCCACCATTTTAGCTTTCGAGCCTGGTCCACTTGGCCTCACTTTGGCTACTGGCTACCACCGAATCAATAAATGCCATTCCTCTCACCCCGTCTTCAACTGTAGGGAAATCAAGGGCCGCCGCCTCTGCTTCTCGATTTTCCAGTCGGGCTTGGATGGTCAGGGCAAAATTTCGGTAAATATTGGCAAAGGCTTCCAGCATACCTTCCGGATGGCCTGAAGGCAGACGGGTATTGTGACCCACAAGGGCATCCATACTAAATGGAGCTTCATAATTATTGCCAGTGCGATAAACTTGCCGTGGATGATCCAGAGGTTTTATAATCAAATTGTTGGGATCTTCCTGAGCCCATTCCAATCCTCCTTTTTCGCCATACACACAGATTTGCAGTGCATTTTCCTCTCCAGCCGAAATTTGGGAGGCGATCAAAGCGCCTTTT
>DATGNG010000078.1:0-14721 GCA_035306865.1 Sphingobacteriaceae bacterium | reverse complement strand
AAGAGATTACTACGACATCCTGGGGGTTTCCAGACAAGCGGATCAGGCAGAGATCAAATCAGCCTACCGTAAGCTGGCTATCAAGTACCACCCAGACAAAAATCCTGACAATAAAGAAGCTGAGGATAAGTTCAAAGAGGCTGCTGAAGCTTATGAGGTTTTGAGCAATCCTGATAAGCGCCAGCGTTATGACCAGTTTGGCCATGCCGGCAACAGCGCCTCCGGCGGTTATGGTGGCGGTGGAATGAATATGGAGGATATCTTCAGCCAGTTTGGAGATATTTTTGGGGGAGGCGGAAGTCCTTTTGATAGTTTTTTTGGTGGAGGCCGAAGTGGTGGTCGCCGAATGTCCAAAGGGACCAATCTGCGGATTAAGGTAAAATTATCCTTGTCCGAAATCGCCAACGGCGCTGAAAAAAAGATTAAAGTCAACAAGCAAGTAGTATGTTCTACTTGTGACGGCAGTGGTGCCAAAGATAAATCCTCCTTTCATAATTGTCGCACCTGCGGTGGCGCAGGAACTGTGCGTAGAGTGACCAATACTATTCTGGGCCAGATGCAGACCACCAGCACTTGTCCAACCTGTAATGGTGAAGGCGTTGAAGTCACAGCCAAATGTACTTCCTGCCATGGTTCAGGCCTCAAATCAGGCGAAGAAACCATCACCATCAATATTCCTGCAGGGGTCAGTGAAGGCATGCAATTGTCTATGAGTGGTAAAGGTAACGCAGCCCCCCGTGGAGGCATTCCTGGCGACTTGATCATCCTGATCGAGGAGATTCCGCACGAAACCCTCAAAAGGGACGGCATCAATGTTATATACGACCTGTACATCAATTTTGTGGATGCTTCCCTGGGTACGAGTGTAGAAATCCCTACCATCGATGGCAAAGCAAAAATCAAGATTGAACCGGGTACCCAGGCGGGCAAAATTCTTCGTCTAAAAGGCAAGGGAGTGCCGGAAGTAAACTCTTACCACAAGGGGGACCAATTGGTTTATGTCAATGTCTGGACTCCAAAAGCCCTCTCGCCAGAAGAAAAGGAGCTGCTTGAAAGGCTGCGGTCCTCACCCAATTTCAAACCACAACCGGGAAGAAACGAAAAGTCCTTCTTTGAACGAATCAAGGAGTATTTTGAGTAATTAAACACGAGTAATTTTAAACACGGCCCATAATTGGGTGTGTTTTCTGATATTTTTGACGGAATAATAGCGAGAAAGTTGAATTTATCTTCTCAACGGGTTTATTTCGCATATAGATCGGATTTTGATCACATTGATATTACCCAAATGGACACATGCTAATTTATTTTTTTTAAAACTATTCCTTTCACAGGTTTCACCAATCCGAGAAATGAATTCATTTCCCGGATTAGTGTTTTCACAAAAACACTAATCCCCAAATTTGCATGAATTTGGGGAAGAAAGAAATTGATATCGCACAAGTATCTGATTTTTTTAGCCAGTCCACAGGTTTTGTACTTGATCCGATGTTACTACAGGACTACGATGGCGCTTTTAAAGACAAAGGGACCGAAACCAATTTTACGTGGTCATACGGTCCCTTTGTCAATTCATCTAAATTCAGAAAAATTCAGACAACCCTAAATTAGGGTGTTCGTTTTACCTGGCAGCGGTGGTTTTGCTCGCAATTCCACCTTTTTTGCTATCAACTGTCACCTTATAATTGCTGCCACCCTTCACCAGCCAGCGTACGGTTACATGGCTATGTCCGTTGATAGTTGGAACTTTAAGGTTTGCGGGATCTTGCTTTTGCTCACTGGTCAGGCCAAAGTCCACATTTTGAACAATCATTCCTGAAAGTACATTTCCACCTTCCAAACTCACAATATTTGGCAGCTCGATTTTGTTTGCCACGTCAAATGAGGAGTGTGTAGGAATAACGCGCTCATTTCTGACCACTGCAGTGACTTCCTTGATACCATTGCCTACGTCTTTCACTTCAATATTATCCACACTTAACTTTGGTGTCTGATAACCGTGGAATATGGTAAATACGGCATTTCGGTGCGCATCCATTTCCAGTAAGAAGCCAGGGTGGTTACGACCATATTGCTTTTTGAAGCCGCCGATTTCGATCTCACCATACTGTGGGTGATTATAGGGTTTCCACGGCACAAAGCCATCTTCCATCAATAGAAACTTGTCGGCAGAGTATTGTTCACCCTGACGGTCCACATTCGTTGCGCCTGCGTTGTTGTATAACATATTGGACATCCAGAGCTCATTACATACAGCAAATATTCCTCGTCCAAAATACAACCAATCCAATTCACCTCCATATACCGAATACAAATCCTTATAAGTAATTATATACCGGTAACCTGGGATAAGCTCCTCCCCTTTCTTTCCAATTGCATCAAATACAGCTATATCCTGACGGGAAATCAAAGGTTCATCTTCGGCAGCACCCGGTCCGCGCAGGATCATACCCCCATTATTATGGAAGTTTTGCCCAGCAGCAATATTAGGGTGGTTCATAATAAAGTCAGCAACGGCCCTGTTTTCAGGTAATGAGAATGGATATTTATAAGCGCCCCGTTGAATAAAATTTGGCTGCCAGTTCCATCCCCAGTCCCTGTTTGGATCATAACCACCTACTCCGTCTTCATTGACCAAACCGTCTCCGTCATTATCAAGGCCTTCGTTGCCCAGCAATTCGTAAACACCCTGCTGACCATCCGGCACGCGGATCATCCGTCGGGGGTCCGTTGGGTCTTCGATAAATTGACCATATGGACTTTTGCGTCGCATCATTGTAATGTGGCCATCTCCATCCAGGTCATCAAAATCATCCTCATCAATCAAACCATCCCGATCATTGTCCAAAGGTACGCGACCTGTCCTGGACGAATGCTGGGTGTTTCCTTTGTGGAAAAAGTAATCCCTGGAATCAGGGTTGATAGATGGGGCAATATAAAAGGTCTTATCCACCAACAGCTCCTTGATGTATTCATTGCCATTAGCATGCATTTCCGTCAGGTACCATGCTGTGTATAGTGCAAACTCGGAGGTTTGGATCTCGTTGGCATGGATACCTCCGTCAATATACATTGCAGGTTTACGGTTGTGGGGGCCACCATTTTTCTTGTCTGTAATAGTCAGCAGCCAAATATCCCGACCCTCATAGGATTTACCAAGGGATTGCAAACTCACCAGATCCGGATGCGCCTTGACCATCTTGTCGTAGATTTCTTTCAAAGCGGTTTCATCATGGTATCGGTTCCAACTGATCGGAACTTTGGGATATGGAGGTGTCCCGGCTGCTGCAAGGACATTTTCAGCGCGCTGTGCCAGTGCAGAAAACGTTGTTCCGGCAAGCAGCAATAAAATCAAAAGAAATTTCTTATTATACATAACGATGTTCATTTATTATTAAAGTGATACTTCAACCTTGTCACTGCCTGTATTGGGGCTTCCTGCCTCAATAGTAACCTTGCCACTACCCTGGATCAACCATGACAATTCAACAGCCGACCTTCCTTCTATCGTACCAATTGTCTGTGCAGACCTGCCACTGATCACTTTTTGGTTGCCGCTGGTGTTTACACGTACCGCAATGAGTTTGTTAAATTGGCTACGCTGTCCAACCTGACTTAATGTGGGTAAATGTCCTGAATTGAACACTTTGACAGTAACTCTACTCAATCCATTGTCAATTTTTTCGGTTTTGACATCGATCAATTCGATGAAAGGGGCCATATCAGCCAGTTCCTTTACAAACTGGGTATGTTTGGCAACAATATCCGAAACCATGCGATAAGGTGGATTGGTCATTACAAAGGGATGAACACCACCCACTTCTACTTTTTTACCCGGAAAATCAGGATGCTCAATGGCTTTCCAATCAGCAAAGGTATTTGTAATCCCTTCTGAAGCAGCCCATTTCAGGTAGTCTGCAACCGGATCTTCAATGGCTCCGGAACCACCGGCTCCAGGGGCTCCCGCACGGGCACCGGACCCTGATGCTCCATCAGCTGCTACCTTTGGCACCCACCAGCCCGGAGTACTGAAACTCAAACGACCATAGTGATAGTAAGCCCATTCTGCGAAATCACCTGTTGGGGCTGTAGTACGAGGTGCATCTTTGGTGCCGGTCAATTCCTTATACCGATCTGATGCATAAGCATTGGCCTGGGCATCTGTAGCGGACCAACTGGTAACCCTTCCACTACCAAAGAACATTCCCCCACCTCTGCCTCCTGGACTTGCAGTAGGCTGAGAACCGGCCGCTCTTGCGGGAGCCTGAACAGGATGCGAAAGGTTGTTATATGGTCCGAAAGTCATGACGGCATAAACATTAAATGCATCATAAAGAAAATCAAACAGTGCTCTGTTTTCTACTTCAGAAACAGCGTGCTCTCCCGCACCTGGGAGAAAGTTCTTGTAATTGTGAGTTGAGTTTCTATTAAAATGAATCCCCTCATCTCCGTCTTCATTCAACTCCCCATCCTTGTCATTATCTATACCTTCCGAAAATATAAGGAATTGGCCTAACTGTCCCTTAGCCCGATCAGCTTTTATCAATGAACGTGGTTCATTAGGGTTCAGTATGTAATCGCCGGTTGGATCTTCAACACGGATTGTCGTGATTTTACCATCATTGTCCAGATCATCGTATCCATCTTCACCTACCTTACCATCCCGGTCGTAATCCACTTTTCTGGCATTTCCACTACGCTCATATTGCAGGCTGGCGAAATACTGCTCCGTTGCGTCAGGACTCATGTTAGGGAAAACATAAAATGTCTGGGTTTCAAGCAAGTTTTTAACTTGTGGGTTGCCTGCATCTGCCAATAAGTTTTCTGCAAAACCAATGGCCAATTCCACTCCCAATAAGTGTTTGCCCTCCACTCCACCTACAATGGCAAGTGCCGGCTTTTCCTGTACATTACCAGTGCCGATAGTGATCATCCACACATCCGATCCTCCCAGGGTTTTGGCAAGCGAACTCGTCTTTACGTAATTAGGGTGGCTATTTTGCAATGCTGCGACCCGCTGACTTAGTTGCTGACGGTTACTATAATCCGTCTGCGCATACAGGTAATTGCTTCCAAGCAATACTGTACAGAAAAACAAGAGTAATCTATTCATCTATTCTATTATTATTTAATTTAGGATTCGATTGCAATGTATCAATTTTTAACAGATGTCAATAAAATACGATTAAAAAGTTACATGTCTAAAAAAATATTGATTTACAGTACAGATAGAATATATTTTTTCTTACCTTTGCAGTCCCGATAATAATCGGGAAAAGGAGATTAATTAATTAATGGCAAAAAAACAAGAAGCAGAAAAAGAGTTATTGGCTAAGACAGCTGAGCTCCATGACGCCGAGGGCACCTTGGTGAAAGAAAAAGAAAGCATCGAATCGGAAGCGGATTCGAACTTGATCGAAGAGATCAAATCCAACACCTGGATCACTCCCGAAGGGGATTTTGACTGGGATCAGGAAGACAAAGGCTTCGGCAATTACACTGCCGAGGAGCGTGCAGAACTGGAAAAACAGTATGAAGGCACGTTGAGTTCAATCAACAAAGGAGAAATTGTACCGGGTACAGTGGTTTCCATTAACAACAAAGATGTAGTGCTAAATATCGGATTCAAATCTGATGGTTTGGTGTCTTCATCCGAGTTCCGTGATTTACCTGACCTGAAGGTTGGGGATTCCGTTGATGTTTTCGTAGAATCACAAGAAGATGCGAACGGACAGTTGGTGTTATCAAGAAAACGTGCCAAAACACAGCGTTCTTGGGAAGCTATCAACGAAGCTCTAGAAAACGACGCTATTATCAATGGTTACGTGAAGAGCAGAACCAAAGGTGGTTTGATTGTGGACATCAAAGGTGTAGAGGCATTCCTCCCCGGTTCGCAAATCGACATTAAGCCTATCCGTGATTATGACATATATGTAGGAAAGACAATGGAATTCAAGGTGGTTAAGATCAACCATGAATTCAAAAACGTTGTAGTTTCTCATAAAGTTCTTATCGAGGACGATCTGGAAAACCAAAAAACAGAAATCGTTGCGAAACTGGAAAAAGGACAAATTTTGGAAGGAACCGTCAAAAACATTACCGATTTCGGTGTATTTATCGATTTGGGTGGCGTGGACGGATTACTTCACATTACCGATATTTCCTGGGGCCGTATCGAGCATCCGCGTGAAGTACTTTCATTGGATGAAGTTATCAACGTGGTTGTACTTGATTTCGATGATGAGAAGAAACGGATTGCACTTGGCTTGAAACAACTGTCAGCCCATCCTTGGGATTCTCTGGATACTGAATTGGCAGTAGGTTCCAAAGTAAAAGGAAAAATTGTTACTGTTGCTGATTATGGTGCGTTCCTGGAAATCACTCCGGGAGTTGAAGGATTGATCCACGTTTCGGAAATGTCCTGGTCACAGAATCTGCGCAGTTCCCAGGATTTCCTGAAAGTAGGTGATGAAGTAGAAGCCGAAATCCTGACCCTGGATAGAGATGAGCGTAAAATGAGTCTGGGTATCAAACAACTTACCCCAGATCCATGGTTGAACATTGCTGACCGTTATCCTGTAGGTTCTAAACAAAAAGCCGTGGTTAAAAACATGACCAACTTTGGTGTATTTGTAGAACTTGAAGAAGGAATTGATGGCTTGATCCATATCTCGGATCTTTCCTGGTCCAAAAAAATCAACCACCCAAATGAATTCACCAAAGTGGGTGAAGAACTGGAAGTGGTGGTATTGGAACTGGATGAGGAGAACCGCAAGCTGAGCTTAGGTCACAAACAACTCGAGGAAAATCCATGGGATACGTTTGAAACGATATTCACCATTGATTCCATCCATGAGGGTACTGTGATCAAAGTGGGAGAAAAAGGAAATATCGTGGCATTGCCATACGGTGTTGAAGGATTCTCTCCTGCCAAGCACTCGATCAAAGAAGATGGTACTCCATTGAAAGTCGAAGAGACGTCCAACTTCAAAATCATCGAATTCAATAAGGAAAACAAGCGTTTGGTTATCTCCCATTCACGTATTTGGGAAGATGAGCGCGCCGAAGCCCGTGTTGAAGAGTTCAACAACCGCAAGAAAGAAGCAAAAGCAGCTTCTTCAGCAGTTAAGAAAGTCAAGGATTCAGTTGAGAAATCTACCCTTGGTGATCTGGACGTGCTTGCACAGTTGAAAGAGCAGATGGAAGACGAAGAAGGTAAAGGTAAATAAGGAGTTTACCAGAATCTATAAATAACGAAAAAGAGGTTGTCTGATGACAGCCTCTTTTTTTATTCCCTGTTCGGAATCGGAATTAATCATTTAATCCAAACTTCTTCAGAAAGTAATCTTTGTAAGAGTTTCCCAGTGGTATCCAAAAATCCTGGATCTTGATAGTAAGCTCGGAGGTGTTAATCTCTTGAATTTTGTCCAAATTGACAATAAAACTCCGTTGAGACTGAGCAAACATTTGGGGCAGCAATTTTTTACTGATCTCCTTTAAACTAATGCGCTCCAAATATTGTCTTCCATCCTTAAGGTGTATGGTACAATGTTTATCATCCGCCTCAATAAAAAGAATATCTTCCTGTTTGATTTTGACCAGCTTGGATTTCAATTGAATCAAAAGCGTAGCTCTTAATGGTGGCTGCGGGAGATTGTCTTCTGTGGGTGAAATTGGGTTTGTATTGCTGCCGGACTGATAATTCAGGGCAAGCGTAATAGTACGTAATAATTGAGTTTCATCCAATGGTTTCCTGATAAACCCAAACGCTGACAATAAACTGGCCTTTTCAAAATACTCATCATTATCATAATGAGAAGTGATAAATATAACTGGCAAATTACTAAGCCTTCTCAACCATTTCCCCAACTCCAGACCATCCATTTCTCCTTTCAGATTGATATCAATAATAGCAAGGTCAATCTGGTTCATTTCGAATTTCTTTAATGCCTCCTCAGCACTTTCAGCAACAGCGCAGGGATTGTGTCCAATACGTTTTATTAATAATTGCAATTGATCGGCATATAATTCTTCGTCTTCTACTATCAATATATTCATAAGGCTCAAATAACATTAGAAAATTTCAACGGCAAAAACACCTCTACCAAAGTTCCCGGATTCTGATTGGAAATCTGTAGTTTTCCCCGATTTTTATCGACAAAATACAAGGTCAGGTACAAGCCCAATCCAAAACTGTCTTCTCCTCCCCTTCTCAACAGTCGATCCTTTTCATTAAACAAATTGTCAAGTACTTCCTGATTGATCCCGGGTCCATTATCCAGTACACTTACTTTATAATAATCACCCATGATCTGCCCATCTAAAGTGATCACACTATGGCGTGGGCTGTGTTTTATGGCATTGGAAATTACATTGCGAAAAACCGATGAGATCATATTAGAGTCCAAGATCAATGCTGCTTCCTCCAAATCCTGTTCAAAGTGAATACCCCTATTCTCAAAATTGCTTTTATATAGCAAAACCGTTTTTTCCAGCAACTTTTTGATTTGGATAGTCTCAGCCTCTACCTTTATCTCCTGATTATTGGTGACCGCCCAATTGAGCAGGTTATCCAATAAATCGTTAATATTATTGAGGGTAAAATCAGTTTTCTGACATAATTGCTTGAGTTTTTGCTCATCCTTCTGTTCCAGGTAATGATGCATCAGGCTACTGACTCCCTGCAATGCACTCATCGGACTTCTCAAATCATGGGCAATTACAGAAAATAATTTGTTTTTGGTATAGTTTGCCTCAGCAAGAGCCCGGTTCTGAATCGAAATGCGTTTGAGTAGCCATCCGATTATAATCATAATGAAAATTAGCAGCAAAATACTCAAAATAAATACTTTATTGAGCATTTTCTCCCTTTCATTCAATGAGGTCAATTGCGAAATCCGCTCATTTTTCCTTTCGGTTTCATAGCGCACCGTCAATTCCCTCATCAAATCACCGCTTGCTGCAGCACTTATACTGTCCGCGATTTGATTTCGCCTGGTCAGGTAAGCGAATGCCTGACTATAATTATTTATATCCTGGTAGTATTCGATAAGGCGATCGTAGATCTTTATTCTCAGCCTGTTGGTTTCCGAATAATGGATTTTTTCCATTCCTCTGTCAATTACTTTCAGTGCTTCCTCCGCATTCCCAATAGCCAAATAATAGTCAAAAAGACTAATTGTAGTTTCTACATACGGCATCCACAATCGGCGTTCTTCCAAATTTTCCAACCCGCCGATCAGCAATCGTTCCGCCTCTTCTAACCTTCCGGCTTTGGTATAATTTGAGGCCAGAATGGTATTGAGCAACAATTCCTCCTCCAATTGATTGTATTTTGAAAAATAGCTTTTGGCCCTTTCCAGAAGCTCAGTACTCTTCTGGATTTCACCCAACATTAAATATGTATGTCCAAGATTACCATAATAAAAGCCATATTCCTCCTCCATTTCCAAATGCTCCGCTAATGTGATCAATTTTTCGAAGTAATGGATGGCCAGATCATATTTCTCAATTCCGCTATAAGCGGTGCCCAGATTATTATAGAAATCTATAAAATCCACTGCTGTGGTATCATTACCATAGAGACGCATTCCTTCAATCAGAATCCGGATAGCTGCATCAAAATTGCCCAAATCTATTTCTATAGTAGATTTATTGATCAGGATTGCCCCCTTGTCTGGCAAGCTGGAAGTAGAATCCAATAAAACATAAGCTTTGTCAATATAGATTTTCGCTTGATCCAGCTTATTTAGTCTCTCGTAAAAGTTGCTGATCCTGTTATATATCCAAATCCATTCTCCTGTGTGGAATTGGAGATCCTGCCAATCCTCTTCCATCCCAAGTATATGGTGTAGTTCGGTTTCCATGGATAAAAAATTGTTGGCCTCTCCCAAGGAATCGATCAGATCGATCTTGTCAAAAATTTCCTGCTTGGCGGTAGGAATATTGTTTCGCTGTTGCACCTGATCAACAAAGGACTTGTTATTATAATAATAAACAAGCAAAGCCAATAGGGATAGAAAAATAAGTGAAATGAGTAAGGGCAGAAATTTCCCCTTTCCACCGAAGGAATTTTTCAATTGCTTGTTTTTTATCATAGGAGCCGGCAAATCCGTTTATAAAACGTATGCCGTGAAGGTATAAAATAAAAGCAAATAATACAATTTATGCCTGATAAAGCTCGCAATAGCTTTACCAGCCCAAAAGACGAATAGTAGGTAGTGTAGGATCGATTTCTATTATTTCATGACTGGTTGAAGAATAACTTAGTATATTCTCGCTGTTGACTACATGGTTTTCTGAGTCACTAACGGGCGTCTGTCCAACCAATAAAAAGAAAAATCCAAACATCAGAATGATCACTTTGTAACGCCTGGCATCAGTTTTTCTTAACATCTTTAATATTTAGCAATTGGCACATGAAATCAATTATCAATAGGACAAATGAAAACAAAAAAATGTTATGATTTGGGAAAATGGCGTGAATGTGCCGGAATGTGTCGTGAAATCACATGTTATATCAGTTCAATTATGGTTTGCAATGCCATCCAGGACATCAACACTAATACAACAATCCCGCTAAATGTCAACCAAAAAGACTGGCGATAATTTCCAATAATATCTGATCGATAAGCTGCAAACAGCATTATACCCAAGGCCAGTGGCAGAATCATGCCGTTCAGGGCGCCGACCAGTACCAAGGTTTGAACAGGCCTGCCTACAAAAGCAAAAATTACAGCAGATATCAGAATAAAAACAATGATAACTACATTATTATATTCTTTAATTTTTGGATGGAAACTGCGAATGAATGTTACGGAGGTATATGCAGCGCCAACTACCGAGGTGATCGCTGCCGACCAGAGAACCAGCCCAAACAACTTGTAACCAAATTTGCCACTCGCTAATTGAAAGACAGATGCCGGGGGATTGGACAAATCCAGCGTATGCCCTGCACTTACCACACCCAATGCAGCCAAAAACAATAATACTCGCATTAGAGAAGCTATTCCTATGGCACTTAATGCGCCCCGGTTGACCGAAGGCAGGTTTTCAATCCCGGAAATTCGTTGGTCCAATAGTCTATGTGCTCCAGCAAAGGTGATATAACCTCCTACCGTACCTCCAACTATAGTGAGTAATGCCGTGAAGCTAAATTGAGTCGGCGCTACTGTCCGAACTGCTGCTTCCGCCAAAGGTGGTTGGCTTTTGAATACAATATAAATGGTCAAACCAATCATAATCAAACCCATAGATTTTGCAAACAAATCCATGGCTTTACCAGCTTCCTTATATATAAAAATTCCAATCGCGATAACCGCACTGACCATGGCACCAACACCCACATCCCAGCCAAACAAAACATTCACACCCATTCCTGCACCTGCAATATTACCTATATTGAAGGCCAATCCGCCGAGAAAGACCAAACCTGCAATCAAATAACCCAATCCAGGTAAAAGCTTGTTGGCAATCTCCTGGGCAGGACGGTCAGCCACGGTTATCACCCGCCAGATATTCAGCTGTGCCACGAAGTCGATCAGGATCGACAACAATATGATGAAACCAAAGCTGGCTCCCAATTGAGAAGTAAACAAGGCGGTTTGTGTCAAAAACCCCGGACCGATGGCAGACATGGCCATAAGAAATGCAGCCCCCAAAAGAGCACTCCAATTGATTTTTTTCATGTTTTGGATAATTGGTCGGATCCTTTTATTGAGCGGATTTCAATCTTATTGTCTGCGAATGCCTGGTGTAGGTTTTTCAAAAACTGCAATGCATTCTTGTCGTCACCATGCACACAAAGGGAGTCAATCTTTCCTTGCTTTATCAAATTAATGGCTTGGGAGACCACCTCCTCAACGTCTGTAATCAGTGCATTTTCCTGGGATCTGGGCATTAGCATTCCATCGTCCAGATATCGACGGTCGGCGAACCCTTCCCTCACAAACCTCAAACCCTTGGCTTTTGCTGCCAGTTCCATTTGACTTTGAGGCAATCCATATAAATACAAGCTGGGATCAAAATCAAATACTGCATCAGCAATAGCTTCTGCAAAATGCCTGTCCCTTGTTGCCATATTGTAAAGTGCCCCATGCGGCTTGACATGATTTATTCTGCTCTTAAATCCTCTCACAATCCCCTCTAAAGCTCCCAGTTGGTATAACATCAATTGATAAACCTGTCCGGGGCTGAGTTCCAGTTCAAAGCGTCCAAAACCTTCACGGTCTGCAAAACCGGGATGGGCACCAATGGCCACCTTATGCTCTATTGCCAGTTGAGTGGTATGAGACATATGCTGTTCGTCTCCGGCATGATAACCGCAGGCAATATTGGTAGAGGAAATATAGGGCATCAATGCGGCGTCCAGCTCCAAACCGGCATCACCGGGCATTTCACCCATATCACAATTCAGATCTATATAGCTCATGAATAGCTAATTGTATCTTGGTCAGTTCCTTTTCCCGGTAAATATAAAGTTTTTCTGCTTCAAAAGCGCTGACTTCCTTAAAACTTATGGTGTGTCCGGTACGGATCTGGGCACATATGGCCAGGTCCACAGCCACAACCTGGGCCACCCTTGGGTATCCCCCGGTGGTTTGGCAATCGCTCATCAGCAGAATTAGACTGCCATCGTTCGTAACCTGGATAGTACCTGCTGTTACTGCGGTAGAGATCAATTCCTTTGGAAATTTTCTTTCCATGACCGGCCCTTCAAGTACCTGACCAATGCGATTACCGATTTTGGAATAAGCGTAAGCACCATTCAACAATCGCTTCCAGGAAGCTGCAGTAAACCAATCCTGTTCCCTTCCTTTTACCAAACGTACCGTAACCTCATCGATAGACGGTAATAGCAAATGTTTCGCAACAGACCAGGTGGGAAACCTCACTTGATTGCCCTGGAGTTTTTTAATAATAGCTTTTGTCAGGGTGGTGAGCGACGAACTGGCACTTATTACATCACCAGCCTTCAATGGACGCCCCTGAAAACCTCCAAATCCTGCCACCAAACAGGTACTTCGGCTGCCCATAACAATTGGCACATCCCAACCTCCAGCTATGGCTAAATAGGACCGGCATCCTTCCCCGTTATCCTCAATAGTGACCCTGATTCCCGCCGGCACAAATACGGGGGTGTTCTTGGGTATGCTCAACCCACCGGCTTGCACGCTGCCCGCTCCAGAAAATGCAAGTAAGACATTATCAAGAGTCTCAAACAAAATATTGGCTTGGGTAAACTCGAGGATCGGGCCATGGCTGTGGTTGCCTAATGAAATGTTTGCGACCCTGGCGGACAGATCATCCATTGGTCCTGAAATCGGCACACCCAGGTGAAGGTGCTCCCAACGGCCATCATCCTGAATTGTGGTCAATATCCCTGCCTTATGAAACCTAATGCCCATTTTATTGATGATCGGATTCTATAAAACGAACGCTATCTCCAATATTCAACAATACGGGAGGTGTACGGTCGGGATCAAATAATTTCCAGGAAATCTGCCCAATAATCTGCCAACCGCCAGGCGTATCCAAAGCGTAAATTCCGGTTTGTGAACCGGCGATACCGACCGATCCCGCAGGAACATTTGGCCGGGGCTGTTGTTTGCGCGGACAATTGAGGATTTCGGGCAGTCCGGACAGATAGGTAAACCCGGGCATAAACCCAATCATGCTTACCTCATAAACCTGTTCTGAGTGTATATTCACAATTTCCTCCGGGCTCAATCCGGCATTTGAAGCAACTTCATCCAGGTCGGGACCAAATTCCCCACCATAGCAAATGGGAATCGAAATTATTTTTCCTAAGGCTTCTTGGGTCGGGGTAGATTCAGGTATTTCTTTACCCAATGTTTCAATCCAAAGCTTTTCCAAGTATTCTTTCACCCGGCTAAACGCAGTGTTCCCATTCGAGTTATGGGCATTCAGCACTTGTATCGGATCGTAAAACACCGACAGACTGGTATAAGCTGGAATTGCAGCATAAAAACCTGGAAATGGCTTTTGGGTCAATTCGTAGTATAAACGCCGGATATTCCTGGTGGTTTTGGGACTACCTTCTGATCCAAATTCCAAAGTTATCGCCCGTTCACTCAAAGCATAACAATCAAAATCCTCAGCAGAAAGCCAAATATTATTATTCATTATCTCCAATCTACGTGCTGCCGCCATTTTCCAAAATAAATCTGAACCCCCACTGAAGGGTACCAAAATGCTTCTGGTTTAAAAAGGCGTTCTAAGTTATTCCCGACACTTTTGAACTCCACATTTGGCGAAAATGAATTGTCCTGGAAAGAATTGAATTGGAGAGTTAGAGGATCAATTGTCAGTGCCAGTGAAGAATTCAGTCTATATTGCAGGGTAGCACCAATAACACCAGAAATAATTTTGTCTTTGGAATTATACTTGCCTATCGTGTAACCGCCACCGGCATATGCCAATATATTCCATTTTCTGGGCTTGGAAACCCTGCCTTCTGGCCGGAAACTCGAAAAACTATAGACTCCATCTATGCCTATTGTATGGGTTCGTAAGGTGGGATACTCTTCAGAATTATAAAAATAATGGTGATGATAATTGGCTCGGATGCCGAAAGTCTTGGATATCATATACCGCACCCCGATTGAATAACTTGATTTACTATAATTATAATACTTCACCGAGGCTCGCACACTATCTTGATTCTTTTTAAGTTCCCCTTTCACAAAGGGAACTCCGCCT
>DATGNG010000077.1:0-5339 GCA_035306865.1 Sphingobacteriaceae bacterium | reverse complement strand
TGATGGTAAGAAAATTCTGTTTACCAGAGGAGCAGGCGGAAAGTCTCAATTGTTTGTCATGCATATGGATGGAGGCGATCCAATTCAATTAACAGATTTCAAGTATGGGGCAAGTTCGCCGACCTGGAGCCCCGATGGCTCCAAAATCGTGTTCAGCGCTTCGTTTTCTTTAGAAAACTATTATGCAGACAGCACGGTAAACCCTGGCAATGCTCTGCCCGCATGGAGCCTGGAAAAACCAGGATTTGAGGACAATAGCCATCTTGTTGACCACAAAGCCAAAGCAGATCCAGACGGCAATATGGATGAGGTTCGCGCCTATTTGTTGCAAAATGAAAAGGATCGTAAGGCAAAGGTGATCAATAAATTGCGTTTTCAGGGTGAGAGAGCTACTACTACCGGTACCAATGTCAGCCATTTGTTTGTGGTGGATGCAGATGGAAAAAGCAATATTAAACAATTGACAAGTGGTTATTCATCATTTGGAAGTGTGCGGTTCAAGGATAATGGAACCATTTGGGTCTCAGGCAGCAGGCCTTCTACCGTCAATCCGGAGAGGGAACAACAATCGGTGGTATATGCCATTGATCTGAATAATGGAAATATGGAAGAGGTGTTGGGGGAGGAAGGCAAAAGTATTCGGCTCAATGCTATTTCACCAGATGGAAATACCGTAGTCTATTCCAGCACAATAATGGATTCTTTGGTGATCTCGCAGTTGAATATCGTGACCAATTTTGATGGTCGCAAGACTTCAACCGTTTTGGATTTGGACCGTCAGGCTTCAGGCGTCACATTTGATCCTTCAGGTCAGGAATTATATATGAATGTGCAACGCAATGGTGGATCCGTATTGTATCGCTATACTTTGAAAAACGGCCGTTTGGAGAAACTGACCAGCGAGGATTTGGGCATCAATAATTTTGCAATAGGCCAAAACCGAATAGTTTATTCACAGACGGATATCACCAATCCTTCAGAATTGTATATTGCTGATCGGAATGCAGAAAAATCGGTCCAGGTGACGGATTTCAATTCCTCCTGGCTGAAGGACAGGGAACTAGTCACTGCGGAAAAGCATAGTTTTACGAATGAAATCGGGTTAGACGTGGAATATTGGATCATGAAACCTCTTGGTTATAAGGAAGGTGAAAAGTATCCATTGTTATTACAAATTCACGGGGGACCCTCCGCCATGTGGGGGCCTGGTGTGTCCAGCATGTGGCATGAATATCAGTATTTTGCTGCTCAGGGATATGGTATTGTATATAGTAATCCACGGGGCTCCGGGGGATATGGAGTTGAATTTTTACAGGGCAATTACCGCGACTGGGGAACAGGACCTACAAATGATGTGTTGACTGCTGTGGACAAAACAGTCGCCCAGGGTTGGGTAGATACAGGCAAGTTGTTGATCACCGGAGGGTCTTATGCTGGTTACCTGACCAATTGGATCATCAGCCATGACCATCGTTTCCTTGCAGCAAGTGCTCAGCGTGGGGTGTATCATCTGCCTACTTTTTATGGGGAGGGGAATGCATCCAGTCTGGTGCCCCGCTACTTTGGCGGTTATCCCTGGGAGCCGGAAGTGCGGAAGATCCTGGAAGAACAATCTCCCTATAATTATGTAGATCAGGTGCAGACACCTTTTCTGATATTCCACGGTGAAGTAGATCTGCGGACGGGCGTAATCCAGAGTGAAATGCTCTACAAGAGCCTCAAACAATTGGGCAAGTCGGTAGAATATGTCCGCCATCCGGGTGGGGACCACGAACTGACCCGCTCTGGTGACAACCGTCAACGCATCGACCAGATGTTGCGCACCTATGAATTTTTTGAACGTTATGTAAAGAGCTCGATGTGATTTTTCTGGGAGGCGGTAATTAGGTAAGGTTCAATATTAATACTTGAATTTTGCAAAGTACCAAATCCCCATATTCATCGAAATTTGGGGATTTGTGTTTCAACGAAAATGCCAATCCGAGAAATGACTTCCTTTCTCGGATTGGCATTCTGTAAAACCTTTAGAAGCTTTTTCGGAAATCAAGCACTGCCTCACCAACCTTTTACTGCACTGCCCTTGAATTCTCTTTCTGCGGCAGCAGCCACCTCATCGGATTGATATGCTTGTACAAATTTGCGGATTTTTTCCTCGTGCTGGTTGTCCTGACGACAGACGACCAGATTCACATAAGGAGAATCCTTGTCTTCCACAAACAGCCCATCCCGGCCTGCGATCAGGCCGATCGGAGTCGCAAAAGTATTATTGATAATCGCTATAGTGACATTTCGATCGTCCAGGGCTCGGGGCAATTGTGGAGCTTCCAGCTCCATAATTCTCAACTGCAGTGGATTTTCGATGATATCATTGACTGTTGGCAACAGACCCACATCTGCTTTCAAAGTGATCAGTCCGGCACTCTGCATCAGGAGGAGCGAACGCCCTCCATTGGTGGGATCATTGGGGATCAGGATTGTGTTTCCTCTCTCCAATTCATCTACATTTTTGATTTTTTTTGAATAAGCAGCCAGCGGATAGACAAAAGTATTTCCCACGATCGCAAAATCATAACCTCTTTGTTTGGCCTGTACATCCAGGTATGGCTTGTTCTGAAAAACATTGACATCAATATCCCCCTGATGCAAAGCCTCATTCGGCAACACATAGTCGTTGAATTGGATCAACTCCACGGTCAATCCAAAACGTTCTTCGGCCACTTTTTTGGCAGCTTCGGCCAGTACATATTCCGGCCCGGATTGTACTCCAACCTTAATGTGGTTTGGATCAGAGTTCTTATTTCCCCTTCCACAGGATGAAGTGAGTATTACAATCAAACTTAGGGTAAAGCAGTTAACGATACTTTTGATTTTCATTTAATTTTGAATTTTGGATTATTTTTTATTTCCGGTGATCGACCCTTTTTGACATAAAATCGCCCATAAACTGGATTAGGAACACCAATACCACGAGCAGGATCAATACCGTATTCATTACCATGACATCATATCCCACATAACCGTACTGATAACCGATCTGTCCCAGACCACCTGCTCCGACCGCACCACCCATAGCAGAATAACCCACCAATGAAATCAAGGTGATGCTGGCCCCATTGATAATGGAGGGCAGCGCTTCGGGCAATAGCACCTTGGTGACAATCTGCATGGGTCTGGCCCCCATAGCCCGGGCCGCTTCAATCAAACCTGAGGGGACTTCCAACAAACTGTTTTCACCATCCGGGCAATGAAAGGAGCAGCTCCGATACTTAACGGTACAAGAGCGGCCTGTACGCCAATAGAAGTGCCCACCAGCATACGGGTGAAGGGAATCATCCAGACAATCAGGATGATAAAGGGGATTGCCCGAAAAATATTAACGACCACAGATACCACACGGTTGAGCCAGCGATTTTCCATAAGCTGGCCATCCCGGGTCAGAAACAACAATACGCCTGTCGGCAGGCCCATCACAAAGCCGAAAAATCCAGACAAAAAGGTCATCACAATGGTTTCCCAGGTGCCCTTGATCAATAATTGTATCATGGCTTCAGACATATCCCAATCGTGTTACGCGTATTTGATGATTTTCAAAAAATTCAATAGCCCGTTCCCACTGTTCGGGCTGGTCAAAAAGGGTGATCAGCATAATCCCGAACTGAATCCCGGCTGTATGGTCCAGTTGCGAGCTGACAATCTGGAAATCCACTCCGATGGTGCGGGACATATTGGACAGGACAGGGGTAGAGGCAGATTGGCTCGAAATTTCCAGTTTGAGCAGGGGGACCTTGCCCTCAGCAAATTCAGGGGTCAGCCGCTGCTGGTATTGTTCCGGAATCTCCACATGCAGGGCAGAGGCAATAAATTGCTTAGCCAATTCCGTTTTCGGATTTGAAAACAATTCACCCACCGGTCCCTGTTCGATCAAGCGACCTGCACTAATGATCGCAACTTCGTCACAGATGGATTTCACCACATCCATTTCATGGGTAATCAGCAGAATGGTAATTCCCAATCGCCGATTGATATCTCTGAGCAGGGCCAATATAGATCGGGTTGTTGCAGGATCAAGGGCACTGGTCGCCTCATCACAGAGCAGCACTTTCGGATTGTTCGCCAGGGTACGGGCGATAGCGACCCTCTGCTTCTGTCCACCGGAAAGGTTGGCCGGATATTCATGGATTTTATCCTCCAAATCCACTAACTTCAATAGTTCTGCTACCCTTTGTTTGATCCGTGTCTGTGGCATGCCCGCCAATTCGAGGGACAGCGCAATATTTCCGGCCACGGTGCGGGAAGATAAAAGGTTGAAATGCTGAAAAATCATCCCGATCTGTCTCCGTGAGTGGGCCAGTTCTTTACTGGAAAGCGCCAATAGGTCCAGACCGTCTATAAAAATCCGTCCTTCGCTGGGCTTTTCCAGGAGATTCACGCAGCGGATCAGGGTGCTTTTCCCTGCACCCGAAGCACCGATTACCCCATAGATTTTCCCTGCGGGGACTTCCAGCGAGACATCGTCCAATGCTTTGAATGCGGACTTTTGTTTATAAAAAACTTTGCTAATGCCTTGAAGGACGATCATCCTGCAAACATAGGTATTTTGGGAATTTTCTACAAGTGAATATCATGGGTGGTTTTGGGCTTTTCGGGTCTAGTCCTTCTGGCGAAGGCCAAAGGCCCCGAAAAGCCCAAAACCACCCATGAATACAAGCAGCTTGCAGCAAATTTCCCTGTTGGGGGCAGGGTAGGAATGGTCCGGCCCGTCCGGCTATTCCTACCGGGCTTTTATCTCGATCAGGAAAGAGCCGGAGGGGGAGGTGCGCTGCCAGCAGGTCTGGATTTGTCTTCCGGTAGCGGGATAAACTCTTCATTATCTGTAGGAGGTAGTTCGAAACGTCCCTGCTTCCAGTCCTCTTTGGCCTGTTCGATCCGGTCCTTATTTGAATGGACAAAATTCCACCAGATAAAGCGCTCACCGAGGGGTTCGCCGCCCAGTAGCATGAGGGTAGTCGCCTCATGGGCTACGATCAATGGATCCACACCTTTGGTGAAGACCAACATCTGCCCCGGACCATAGCGGTGACCGGAAACTTCCACAGATCCCTTTACAATATAGAGGCCCCGCTCGGAATGTTCCTGTGGCAGGGCGAAAGGGGTGCCTTTTTCCAGCGTCACATGCAAATAAAACAGGGGAGAGTGGGTACTAACATTGCTTTTCAGACCATAGGCTTCTCCTGCAATCAAACGCATCCATACTCCTTTTTCGGTAAATATCGGTAGTTCCTCGGGTGTATAATTGCGGAATGAAGGATTGGTTTCTTCATCTTTTTCTGGTAATGCGA
>DATGNG010000076.1:0-8062 GCA_035306865.1 Sphingobacteriaceae bacterium | reverse complement strand
ATCTGCGTTATATTCATAAAAAGTATGCGGCTGCACAGGATATTTTGGGTGAATCCTATCACGATCAATTTTCACAAAGATCGTTTTTCGGGCAATGGCTCAGTGAGCAAAGCCTTTTATTCCGGATTAATGGGACGGGTTTTGTGCATGCCGGAATTTCGCCCGAAGTGGTGGCATTGGGACTTCAACCAGCGGAGATCAATCGCCTGTTTGTAGATAGTATCATGCCTCAGGAAAAGGATATATACCGGGAATCAGAGCTGCTTCGGCTTTTGGCCACCACGAATGGACCGGTATGGTACAGGGGATATTTTAATGATGAAAACCTGACAGCAGACGATATAGATGCCATCTTTCAATGGTGGGGCATAGATCATATGGTGGTGGGACATACTTCGCAGGATCATGTTCTGACATTGTTCGATGGTCGTATTTTTGCCATTGATTCCAGTATCAAAAACGGACGGTCCGGCGAGGTCCTGATCTATGAAAATGGCGAGTTTTTCAGAGGACTGGTGGATGGGAGCCGGGTTTTGATGGAGGAAGCCCTTAAGGGAAAAAAATAATGCAACATTATCCCAAAAAATTATTATATTTGACCTAATTATCCGATCATTAGATGGTTGGTGGATATTTATTTTATTTTTACCATTATCGGTTACACTTTCTTCCCCATTCCTTCTCATGAATCCCACTATAAAGTTTAATAATACAAATACGCTCTTTTCACGATCCCTCAAACAAAGAATTTCTGGTTATTTCAGCCAATCTGCGCTCAAAAAAACGGGGAATAGGAAGTTATTTATCAAAGCAGCCGTATTGCTGGGCACTTTTGCGACCCTGTACATCCTGTTGGTATTCGTGCCAATGCATTGGGCAATTGCGGTCATTTTATGTATGCTTTTTGGACTCAATTTTGCGGCTATCGGTTTCAATATCATGCATGATGCCGGCCACCAGTCGTTTTCAGCCCGCAAAAACCTCAATAATATCTTGTCCTATTCGCTAAATATGCTGGGGGGCAATATTTATTTTTGGAAGCTTAAACATAATATTGCCCACCATACTTATACAAATATCGAGGGTGAAGATCATGATATTGAAATCAAATTCATGCGAATCCACCACGATCAACCGCTCAGGAAGTATCATAAATTTCAGCGGTTTTACTTTCCAATATTGTATTGCATTTCTTATCTCGCCTGGATTTTCTATCAGGATTATGAAAAGTACTTCCGTGGCCGTATGGGACAAAAGACTGAACGTTTCCACTTCCCGCTAAAAGAAAAAGTGATCTTCTGGATCTCTAAGGTTCTGCATTTCAATCTCTTTATCGTGATTCCTATCATCTTTGTCGGCTGGTTGCCCACCCTGATCGGTCTCCTTCTCGCCGGTGCGGTTTGTGGAATGAGCCTGGCTACGGTCTTTCAACTGGCTCATGTGGTGGATGGTACTGAGTTCAAAACTGTGGAAGAGTCGAGGATTGAAGAGGAGTGGATGGTGCATCAAGTACAGACTACCGCCAATTTTGCTACTAAAAGCAAGGTGTTGACCTGGTTATTGGGTGGACTCAATTTTCAGGTAGAGCATCACTTATTCCCCAAAATAAGCCACATTCATTATCCGGCATTGAACCACATCGTGAGGGAAACCTGTCAGGAATTTGCGATTCAATACAATGAATTCAACACCTTTGGGGGGGCTTTCAGATCCCATGTCCGTGTGATTCATTCGATGTCCGGGGCTTAATTTAATTAACGCAGCACTCCATCTTGCCAGCTTACCGTAAAAAATTATACCACGGCTTCTTCATTCCGATAAACCACTTGTTGTTCTCGTATTTGAGTGGAAAAGTCCTGATATAATCCCCTTGTCCGGGATCACCCCGTCCACTTGCCAGATCAAAGGCATGCCGGTGATAGGGACAGATCAGCCGTCCTTCTTCACACCATCCTCCAGATAGATCCGCTCCTGCATGAGGGCAGCGAGCTGACGTTGCATAGATCTTTCCCTCATAAGGAATTAAACAGATCGATCTCCCCACGATCTTTAACTTCCGGATCCCCTTTAAGTCTTGAACATGATGGGCAGGTATTTCTATCCAATTCATTGTGTGAATATCGGAATCTTTATCAATTGTTGTAAGTAAAAATATTTATTTGGTGGTTTGATAATTTTACCGTACATTTGCATAATAAATAATGCCTTTAGTGGCCAATTTGTTTTTATCACTTATATAAACAGCATACCAATGCTGGATGGCCCGGAAGTCTCTCATTTGAATCCCCTCCATTTATTCTTGCTAACAAACAAAAGAAGTATTGAAATTTTTAACAATTAATTATTATATAATGCAAGAAGGAACAGTAAAATTCTTTAACGAAACCAAGGGTTTCGGATTTATCACACCAAGTAATGGTGGTGCCGATGTTTTTGTCCACTCCTCAGGATTGATCAGCAACATCCGTGAAAATGATACAGTGACCTATGAGGTCGAGCAAGGCCAAAAAGGCCTCAATGCTACGAATGTTCGTATAGCCTAATTTTAGATTCCGCAAGGAATCTTTTATATCGTTTTGACGGCAAGAAGAGATTCTTGCCGTTTTTTGTTTGTCATAAATTCCGCAAAAATCTCTCTTTTTGCGGAATTTGTGTTTTCGCGAAAACACTCTTTCCGAGAAATGAATTCATTTCTCGGAAAGAGTGAAACCTTTGAAAGGAGAGGTAAAAAAATATAAATTAACACAATGATTGGCCAAATTATTTGCTTAGTCCACAGGTTTTGAATATTTTTGAGGAAACCAAGCGAACCAGTGATGAATCGAACTTTCCTCACCCTCGGGTTTATTATTTGTTTTTTGATACACCTTGCTGCAAATCCATTGTTGCAGCAAAATCCACTGTTGCAGCAAATAGACAGTCTAAAATTGGAGCTCCGAAAGAAGCTTCCGCCGGCAGAAAAAGCCAAAATTTTTGGTGATCTGTCATGGTATTACAATTCGCTAAATCTGGATTCCGCCTTTCATTATGGTACGCAGGCGCTTGAAATGTCCCGCCAGCTCCAGGACCGGAAGCTGATAGCCCAATCCCTGAATGATATGGGGGCAATATATTTTGTAAAGGGAGATATTGATCAATCCCTGAGCCATTATGAGGAAGCGTTGCTGATCCGGGAAGAAGATGATGATAAAGAAGGGATCGCATCTCTTCACTTCAAATTGGGGGCCACCTATTTTCGTAAGATGGATCTCGAGAAATCCATGGATTATTATCTCCAAGCCTTACGGTTTTATGAGGAAGTTGGAAATGAGGGAGTAGTGTCCAATTTGTATAGCAATATTGCGGTGACCTATACGGCCTTGGGCAATTATAGCAGAGCGCTGGAATTTTTGCAAAAAGCCGAAGTTTTTTTTGAAGAGAAGGGAATGGGCCCTCAGTTGGCCAATACCCAGTTGGCTATCGGGAATGCCTATATTTCTTCAAAAGATTCTGCAAAGGCCATCAGCTATTATGAAAAAACGCTGGAGACCAGCAAAAAGTCTGGCAACTTTGTGGCAGAAGCCACCGCCTATAATAATTTGGGCTCCGTTCTGACCGAAAGGGGTAAACACAGGGAGGCAATTGAATATATCAATAAGGCTTTGGAAATCCGATATCGGGAAAAGCTGGAATCTGATGCAGCAAGCGCTAACCTTACTCTTGCCATCAATCATACCCGACTGGGCAATTATCAACTGGCCAAAGATTTGCTTTTGTCAAGTTTAGGACACTTTGAGGCAATGGGATATGGGGAAAAGCTGGGAAGCATTTATTTTCAGCTAATTGCTGCTTATGCCGGGCTACATAAAATGGACAGCGTGTTTCACTACATGAACTTGTTTGTGAAAAATTCGGCAGAGGTATTGGATGAAAGAGTAATATCCGTTAGTAATGAGCTGGAAACCAAGTATCAAACTGAGAAAAAAGAACAGCACATCGAGCTTTTAAATCAGGAATCCGATATTCAAAAACTGAAACTGCGCAACCGCTCTCTGTGGTTGGCTGCCGTCGTGTTTTTGTTGCTTGGCGGGGGAATAACCGCATATTTATTGTTCAAGCAAAGGCAATTGCGGGCTGAGGCCCTCTTGCAAGAGGAAATTCGCAGACAGCAGGAAGCCTCCACCCGGGCAGTCCTGGATGCGGAAGAAAAGGAAAGAAGACGAATCGCTGGTGATCTGCACGATGGTGTGGGGCAAATATTATCAGCCGCCCTTCTCAATCTCAAACAACTCAATAAAGGGCTGCGATCAGATGGGAATCTGAATCCGGATGTGGTGGACGATGCCATTCGAATGGTGGAGGACAGTTATGATGAGATGCGCAGCATATCTCACCAAATGATGCCGAATGCCTTGGTAAAATTTGGGTTGGTATCGGCTGTTCGTGAATTTGTAAACAAAATCGATGGTACGGTAATCCAAATCTCTTTGGGAGTATCCGGATTGGAAGAACGATTGGATGGGCAAATTGAGACCGTACTATATAGAGTGATTCAGGAATGCGTGAATAATGTCATTAAACACGCAAATGCCACTAAAATGAGCATTCAACTGGTACATGACGAAAGTGGTACCACCCTGGCCATTGAAGATAATGGGGTTGGATTCGATCCGGGATCAATTGATTGGTCAGGAGATGGAATGGGACTCCATAATATGCGAAACCGCCTGGAAATCCTCAATGGAGAGTTGGAAATTGACTCCCGACCCGGGCATGGCACCTCAATTACCATTTTTGTACCCTAATTGTCTTTCCCAAACAAAAGCATGCCTTTTTTGTTTCCATAATAGTAGGAGGAAATTGATATGGCAGATAAAATAGATAAACAAAAGGAAAAACTCAAAGAAAAGCGCGAACCTTATGCCAATTACCCTCGCCCCCCCTTTCCTAAACAAAAGCAGGAGTATCCCGGCATAGAATCGAAAATGAAGCCCTTGGCTGACCACGGTCAAGAGAGCTACCAAGGCTCAGGAAAGTTAGTTGGAAAGAAGGCAATAATAACAGGTGGAGATTCGGGCATAGGGAAGGCAGTAGCGATTGCTTTTGCCCGGGAAGGAGCGGATGTGTTGATCAGTTACCTGAATGATTTGGAGGACGAGGATGCGTTTGATACTGCAGATTATGTGAGGAAGGCTGGCAGTAAGTGTGTTTTGGTCAAAGGTGATATCACCAAGGAAGCCCATTGTCAACAGATGGTGAAAAAGGCAGTGAAGGAATTTGGCCAGATCGATATTTTGGTCAATAATGCAGCATTTCATATGGCCAGGGAAAAAATTGAGGATATCCCTACGAAAGAGTGGTTACATACTTTTGCGGTGAACGTGCATGCAATTTATTATTTGTGCAAAGCTGCGCTGCCCCATATGAAGCCTGGTAGTTCGATCATCAATACAACTTCGGTCAATACCTCTGACCCTTCCATAGAATTGTTGCCTTATGCAGCCACAAAGGCTGCCGTGGAAAATTTCACTGCCAATCTGAGTCAAATATTGCTCACCCAGGCCAAGGGGATCAGGGTCAATGCCGTGGCTCCTGGCCCGGTATGGACACCGCTGATTACTTCAACTAAGGCCGGGTCAGCACCCACCTTTGGGGAAAATACACCGACCGGCAGACCGGGACAGCCTGCCGAACTGGCTTCGGCATTTGTTTTCCTGGCATCGGATGAAGGTAGTTATATTTCCGGAGCCACCATCCCGGTCACTGGCGGACGGATTACGATTTAACCTTTCGTATGAGCATTAAATCGGATATGAGCATTAAATCGGAATACTGGCTTTATTAACACAGGTGAATATATTTCCTGGATTTCCGCCTTACCTTTGTATTACACAAAATATAAAAGGTTAAAGTATAAAAGGTTATGGAAAACAGAATATTAGGCTTGCACCATATCACTGCCATCGCCAGTGATGCCAATAAAAATCTCGATTTCTACACACGAGTGTTGGGTCTCCGCCTGGTGAAGAAGACTGTCAACTTTGATGATCCGGGCACGTATCATTTTTACTTTGGTAATGAATCAGGAGAAGCGGGCACTATTTTGACGTTTTTTCCCTGGCAAGGTATAGGACGAGGGAGAAGCGGAGCAGGAATGGCCACTCATATTGGATATGCAGTTGCGAAAGGAGCTCTCGGTTTTTGGAAGGATAGGTTGAGTACCCAGCAGATATCTTTTGGTGACAGGGAGATCATGGGTGAAAAATACATTTCATTTCAGGATCCGGATGGGTTGGAATTGCAATTTATTGAACCATCACATGAAGATAAGCGCAAAGTTTGGACGACCAGTGACATCAAGGCGGATGTAGCATTAAAAGGGTTCCACAATGTAACCTTAACCCTAAGAAACAGTGAAGCAACTGCACGGGTATTGACGGATATATTTGGTTACCAACTGCATCAGCAAGAGGGAAATCGCCTGAGGTTCGCTACTGATGCGGTGAATGCAGCCAACTTGATCGATATTTTGGAGGACCCTTCTGCGCCGCGGGGACACAATGCTGCCGGCACCAACCACCATATTGCATTCAGGGTAAAAGACGAAAAGGTATTGATGGAGTTTCGTGAAAAGATACTGTCAGTAGGCATGAATATCACTCCAAAAATCGATAGGGATTACTTTTATTCCTTATATTTCAGGGAACCGGGAGGAGTGCTTTTTGAAATTGCTACCGATAATCCGGGTTTTACGGTGGACGAGCCACTTGAGGAATTGGGTGCTAAGCTCATGCTCCCAAAACAATACGAAGGCTCCCGCGAAGAAATCGAAGGAGTATTGCCGGAGTTACGTTAATTTTGTAATGTGGAATAGTTTCGGTCAAAAAATAATTTTATTATGGCACATGCATATGATTTAAAAGTAGGGGGAAAGGCCCTGGATCATGCTGAAAAGGCTTTGATAATGATCCATGGTCGGGGAGGGACAGCAGCTGATATTATGGGGCTGTCATCTTCTCTGAAGGCAGATGATTTTGCGATTCTTGCCCCTCAGGCTACCCACCACACCTGGTATCCACTTTCTTTTCTCGCGCCGGTGGCACAAAACCAACCCTGGCTTGGCTCTGCGCTGGAAGTAATCGGCCAAACAGTACAAACTGCCATAGACCATGGCATCAAACCGGAAAATATTTATTTTTTTGGCTTCTCACAAGGAGCCTGTCTGTCCCTTGAATTTCTTGCCCGGAACGCCAAGCGTTACGGGGGAGCGGTTGCCATTATCGGAGGTGTCATAGGCCGGGAAATCAATCGCAATAATTATCACGGGAATTTTCAACAAACCCCCATCTTGCTGGCCACCAGCAATCCAGACTTCCATGTGCCGCTTGAGCGGGTCCAGGAGACCGCCGGAATCTTTGCCGAAATGAACGCCGACGTCACCACCAAAGTGTTTGAGAACGCCGGGCACACAATAAAGCAGGCACATATCGATCTGGCGAATGAGTTGGTTTTTTAATTTCCAAATTCGCCTCTTGCGGAAAAACAGTGCACTAATTCAGCCCTAATCTGAAATTGTGTCCTGGGGAGGCTTTGACGACCGCCCGTATTCATTGCGATAGACCTTGAACAGTACTCCAACAGTGGATATGATGAGTGGTCCGAAAATCAGGCCCAACATCCCAAATAATTTCAGCCCAAACAATACCCCGAAAACAGTGATCAACGGAGGCACATCTCCCAGGGTTTTCAGAATCGTAAACCTGAGAATATTGTCTATACCCCCAACCAGGAAAAAGCAATAAAGCGTCAACCACACCGCACTGCTGGTCGGCCCTGTTGCAAATGCTACTATACATATAGGAATATATACTGCCATGGTGCCCAAAACCGGTATGATGGTAGCAATGTTCGTCACTATTCCCCAAAGAATGGGGTTATTGACTCCAAAAATGCTATAGCCGATTATAGCAACAATACCCTGAAACACACCCAAGATCAGGATCCCTATTGCATTGGTGCGGACCATGTGATTGATATCCGTCCACAATACCTGCTTGCTTTTGTCGGAAAAGGGAAAAATATC
>DATGNG010000075.1:0-2658 GCA_035306865.1 Sphingobacteriaceae bacterium | reverse complement strand
CCATGCGGACGATATCCCTCCGGACTTGGGTTGCTGTCTGTTCTAAGGTATTTATATTCATTTTAAAGGGTTGAATTGTTAATTATTGCCGTAAAGGTAATGATTTTTGGGTAATCTGGGTTAAAGTGACCGGATTCTGAGGCTTCTGAACCAAACATCATCGCCGTGATCCTGCAATCCAATATATCCACTGCGCTCCGGTCCACCAGCTTCAATCATTTCTGTCCAGCCTTTGAATTTGCTGTTCTCAATCATTGCTTCCCACACACTGTCCCACAAAGTATATTCCACCACCTTATGATCATTCAGAAAATGGCTGACATTTCCATCCTTCACCACAATTCGACCCTTATTCCATTCTCCATAAGCTTTGGAACTTTGAGGCACAGCCGGAATTAAGTCGTAAAGTGAAGCGGATTTCCGATTCCCATCACGGCCCATTTTGGCGTCTGGATGATTTTCATTGTCCAGCAACTGATATTCAGGGGCTGAACGGTAAATTGGTTTTCCTTCGATTTCCCTTGCCAGATAAAAGATGCCACTATTGGCTCCTTTTGCAACCTTGTATTCGAATTCAAATTCAAAGTTTTTGAAGCTTTGATTGAAAATGATGTCTCCCCGATCCGCGCTGCCTTCAAACTGAGCACCTCTACGGTTGATTTTCAGTGTTCTATCTTCAATCGTCCAGCTTTTTGGAACATCTGCACGACTATACCCTCTCCATTCGCCAAAGCTTTCCCCATCAAACATGGTGATCCAGGGGCCGGGCTGAGATTGGCCGGAAGCTGGAATGGCGCAAGCAAATAGGGCATAAACAAGTGTAAGAAAAATGGGTGTCCCGGTAATGGGTTTGGTTTTCAAATTGGTTGCCATAACTATTTTTTGATATATAAACTTACTTTTTGAAACAATTCATCGGGTAAAAAAGGTTTTACGATCATATCATCAAAATGATTTTTGTTGATTTTCAATTCTACATCTTCCTTCATGTTGGCGGTCAGTGCAATGATAGGGATTTGGACTCCGCTTTCCCTAATAATTTTTGCCGCTAAATATCCGTCCATTACCGGCATATGCAGATCCATCAGAATGAGCTGGTGTTTTTCTTTTTTCAGCATATCGATCGCTTCTTTCCCATTTTCTGCCACATCAATTTCCGCTCCCCAATTTTGTAAGAAACTGCGGGCTACCATTACGTTGATTTTATTGTCCTCCACCAATAATACGGATACTCCCTTGAACGGCATTTCTTTGTCCGAAGTCAGGTTGCTGTATTCTGTGATTTCCATACGGTTGAGGGTTTTCTCAAAATGTTGTACAAAGGAAAACGTGGAACCTGTATTTAATTCGCTTTCTACTATTAGATCTATCCCTTGGAGTTCGAGGATTTTTTTGGAGATAGCCAGCCCCAGGCCTGTGCCACCAAAACTCCTGGATGTCGAAGAATCTGCCTGGGTAAAACGATTGAAAATTATAGCAAGGTTTTCTTTGGATATTCCTATTCCGGTATCTTTTACTTCTACTTTTAGACTTATGGAATCCCTGGTCTGGTCGATCACCTGCAGTGAGACAATAACTGTCCCTCCGGACTGAGTGAATTTTACAGCATTATGGACCAAATTATTCAATACCTGAAAAAATCGGGTCTGATCTCCCAATACATTGGTTTGGAGGGCGGGATCAATATGCAGTTTGAGTTCCACATTTTTTTCATCAGCAAAATTTTGCAAACCCACCACTATATTGCGTGCAATATCCACCACATCAATTCCATTTTTATTGAATTCGACTTTACCTGCCTCAAGCTTGTTGTAATCCAAAATATCATTGACAATAGTCAATAAGTTATTCGCAGAGAAAAGAAGCGTATCAAGCTGCTCACTTTGGTCTGGGCGCGGTTTGTTTTTCAATAGTATATGGCTCATGCCAATCACCGAGTTCAACGGTGTTCTGATCTCATGGCTCATATTGCTTAGAAACTCGCTTTTTGCTTGAAGGGCCTGTTCAGCTAATTTTTTGGATTCTCGCAATTGAAATGATACGCGTTGGGATAATACTAAAGACTGCAAGAAAAAGAAACTGATATACCCCCAGAATGTAAGTGGAATAGGAGTCTCCCAAACAGCCCAATAGTCAAGAATTGACAGGACAAACAGCATCATTAAAGCTACAGTGCTAAGCAAAGCATATTCTGAACCCAATCTTTTACTCCTATATGCAACAAAGTAAACATATAAGGCATAGAGAATACAAAAAATAGTAACAAATAGAAATGGATTGATTAGCTGGGTAAAATACAATGGAGGCAACAGGAGTGTTATAACAGCGAATATTAAACATATTCCGTAGATTAATCGGATAATCCAGTTTTTTACGTCCAGCGGATATAGAAATTTGGTGTATAGTGCAAAAATTCCTACCGAGATAAATAAGCTCAGATATTCAAAATAGACTAAGGTGTGCCAACTGACTTCAGGGATGAGATTATTGAAGGTATAATTTTCAATGCCTGCAATTCTGTAACTATAAACAATGCTGTAAAGGGAGAAAAGGAGAATGGCTTTGTCCCGGTTACCCAGGAGGTAAAGCCCAAGAAAGAATAATCCACCCATAAACAGGCAGCCGGTAAGAAACATATCCACTGCTTCTACAATCCGG
>DATGNG010000074.1:0-2252 GCA_035306865.1 Sphingobacteriaceae bacterium | reverse complement strand
CCGCTCTTCGGGTGTAATTTCAACATCTTTTGCCTGCAATGTGTCCAGGGCCAGCCCCATAAGGTGCATGGCGCCCAATGCATGCTGAAAACGCGTATGCAGAGCTCCCGGATATACCAGATGGGTCATACTGACTTGCTTGATGTATCGAAGCCTCTGCACATATTTATGCTGGACAATATCAAAAATAAAGTCCGTTGGTATGGATACAAACCCGTAAACCGGGTCATTTATTATTTTTCTTTTGTTCAATTTATTAGCTGCAATGTACTGCAAAGATACAATTGTGTCCGTTAAAATTTGTTAAATGGGCAAAATGACGGTAATTTTTGGGTAATTTTGCTTAATTCATAGGATAATTCCATGAAATACACACGCTAATGACCATTCATATGCAAGAAGCTAAAATTCTTTGGGCTGATGACGAAATCGATTTGTTGAGACCCCATATATTATTACTCGAAGAAAAAGGGTACAGCGTGAAAACTGTAACCAATGGCAACGATGCGGTGGATGCATTCCGAAAAGATGACTTTGATCTGGTGTTTCTGGATGAAAACATGCCAGGATTGACCGGATTGGAGACTCTAACGATCCTAAAGGGCATCAGCCCCGGCACTCCAATGGTCCTGGTGACCAAAAACGAAGAAGAACACCTGATGGAGGAGGCAATTGGCTCCAAAATTGACGATTACCTTATCAAACCGGTCAATCCCAAACAAATCCTGCTCACTATCAAAAAACTCACCGAAAACAAGCGGTTGGTTAGTGAAAAAACAACCATGGCCTACCAGCAGGACTTTCGCACATTGGGCATGACCCTAAACGATGATCTTGGTTATAATGAATGGGTAGAAGCCTATAAAAAACTGATTTACTGGGAACTTTCGCTTGAAAAACTGGAGGATTCGGGGATGCATGAAATTCTGACCATGCAAAAATCCGAAGCCAACATACAGTTTTCAAAATTTATTGAGCGCAATTACCTTAAATGGTTGAAAAATCCAGATAGTGGACCCGTCCTATCCCATCAATTGTTTGCACAAAAAGTTCTGCCGTTGATTTCTGAAGATCGTCCTACATTTTTCTTTCTCATCGACAATCTCCGTTACGACCAATGGAAGGTGATCAATGAGGTGATTACCCAATACTTTCGTCTGGATGAGGAGGAAAGCTATTTCAGCATTCTCCCATCTGCCACCCAATATGCCCGGAATGCTATATTCAGTGGCCTTACACCCATGGAAATCGAAAAGCAACATCCAGAGCTCTGGAATAACGAAGAGGATGAGGGCGGAAAAAATCAATACGAAGATCAGCTTTTGGCCTTACAGATCAAGCGTCTATACAGAAAAGGATGCAAGTTTTCCTATCACAAAATATTAACCCTCGAACAGGGAAAAGATATCACGGAAAACCTTGTCAAATTGATGGGCAATAACTTCAATGCATTGGTTTACAATTTTGTTGATATGCTTTCCCATGCCAGGACCGATATGGCGATGATCCGGGAGCTGGCCAATGATGAAGCTGCTTACCGTTCATTGACCCTTTCCTGGTTTGAACATTCGCCTTTGCTCGACACGCTCAAATGGCTTTCCCAAAAAAAGGCAAAGGTCATCATCACTACCGATCACGGCACCATTAGGGTCAAAAGGCCCAGCAAAGTAATCGGAGACAGAAACACCAACACCAATTTGAGGTACAAGCAAGGCAAAAACCTGAGTTTTATTGAAAAGGATGTATTCCAGATCAAAAATCCCCATGATGCCAAATTGCCAAAGCTACGCGTCAGCTCGAGCTTCATCTTTGCCAAAGAAGATTCTTACTTTGTTTACCCAAACAATTACAACCATTTCGTCAATTATTTCAACGGGACCTTCCAACATGGCGGTATCTCTTTGGAAGAAATCATCATTCCCTTTGCTGTTTATTCCCCCAAATAAGGAGACATTCGTAACTTTATAAGGAGACATTCGTAACTTTGCTCCCATGCCAATAATGATAAAAAACCTTTCCGAATTGGATTCGGCAGCACAACGCTTGATCCATGCCATCGGTAACCGCCGGGTCTGGCTATTCTATGGGGAAATGGGCGTCGGAAAAACGACCCTGATCAAAGCAATTTGCACAGCCCTTGGCACAAAAGATCAGGTCTCCAGCCCCACATTTTCCATCGTCAATGAATACGCAAGCCCTCAGGGCCCGATTTATCACTTCGACTTTTATCGCATCCGCAACGAACAAGAAGC
>DATGNG010000073.1:0-4772 GCA_035306865.1 Sphingobacteriaceae bacterium | reverse complement strand
AAGGACTCAAACTGGATCCAGATATTGACTTTGCATTTGGAACAAAAGGAGGTTTGCGTATAGAATTGCCAAAAGGAGACATCACCATGGGGCATATCTTCGAATTGATGCCATTTGAAAATCAATTGGTCATTCTGGAATTAACTTCTGAAAAAGTAGAGCAACTGGCCCAATATATTGCTTCCAGTAATGGACAGCCGGTGGGTGGTATGCAAATGCAAATCCACGATGGGAAGGCAAGAAATATCAGCATTGGTGGACAGCCGTTGGAAAAAAACAAAACCTACAAACTCCTGACCTATGACTATCTCGCCAATGGAGGAGACAACTCCAAAGGACTTGACAATCCGGTCAGCCGGGTGGATTTCCAGCAAAAGGTCCGGGAGACCCTAATCGATTATATTACCGGATTGACCCAAGCAGGACAATCCATAAATACAACATTGGATGGAAGAGTCATCATTAGTAAATAGACGCAGATTTCTGCAACAGGCAGGCACCTTACTGGTATCTGGAGGGATCGCAGGCTCACTTCCCTCACAAGCCTTTGCCAAAGATGTGGATTACACCACCCTTACCATTCTTCACACCAATGATGTGCATAGCCGTATCGAACCCTTTCCAATGGACGGCTCAAGAAACCAGGGATTGGGAGGTGCTGCCCGACGCGCCACACTCATAGATCAAATCAGAAAAGAACAACGCAACGTACTATTGTTCGATGCAGGAGACACTGTCCAAGGCACCCCCTATTTCAACTTGTTTGGTGGCAAACTCGAAATGGACCTGATGAATAAAATGGGTTATGACGCTGCCACATTCGGCAATCATGAATTTGACAATGGGCTTGAAAAATTGGCAGACATGGTCCAACATGCCAAATTCCCATTCTTAGTTAGTAATTATGATTTTTCATCAACTCCCATGGAAGGTCTTTCTCAACCTTACCGAATTTTCAGCAAAGGAGGTTTGAAAGTTGGTGTATTTGGGCTGGGAATAGAGTTGGATGGACTGGTTGATCCGGTTTTGTGTCAAGGTGTAAAATATAATTACCCGGTTGCCGTTGCGAATGAAATGGCAGGTAGGCTCAAACAGGATCTGAAATGTGATCTTGTGATTTGTCTCTCTCATTTGGGATACCAGTATCGGGACAATAAAGTATCTGACACAGTCCTGGCAGCTAACACTTCCGGAATTGACCTGATTATTGGCGGACATACCCATACCTTCCTTCCGGAGCCGGAACAGGTCAAAAACCTTTCCGGTGGTATCACTACCATCAATCAGGTAGGTTTCGGCGGCATCAATCTGGGTAGGATTGATTTTGTTTTTGAGAAGAAAACAGGCAAAAGAAGACTGTTTGCACAACAATACACGGTTGGTGAGCAAGTTTTGGTCTAAAAACCAGACCCGCTTAAACAAGGTTACAACAAGTAAGGCTCCATTTAAAAACTTCATTTAAAACACTTTAACTGAGACACTCATGCGAGAACTTTATCGCATATACATTGAGTCCTATAGAGGTTTGACTCGTGCAGCCTGGATGCTGGCATTGGTCATGCTCATCAACCGGACGGGAGCCATGGTTCTCCCTTTCCTGGGCATTTATATGGCAAATGAATTGGGTTTTAATCTCGCCGAAGTAGGTGTAGTGCTTGCCTTTTTTGGTTTGGGTTCTATGGCCGGCTCCTGGCTGGGGGGATGGTTAACGGACCGGATCGGCAATTTTTGGGTGCAATCCCTGAGCTTATTACTCTCCGTACCCCTTTTTCTCATCATTCCCCTATTCGATACGGTAAACGAACTGTCCACTCTCATTTTCATTCTAAGTCTGATCGCAGAAAGCTTCAGGCCCGCCAATTCGGTGGCTGTAGCCCGCTTTGCCAAACCCGAAAATATCACCCGTGCCTTTTCCCTCAATCGAATGGCAATTAACCTGGGATTTTCGATTGGACCCGCTGTTGGCGGAATATTAGCCACCATATCTTACAACTGGATTTTTTATGGTAATGCATTTGGTGTCTTCAGTGCGGCTGTAGTGTTTATCATATTCTTTTATGCTAAAAAACCAAAAAATTCCAAAACAGAGCAAAAAACCCCAACTGTAGCTAATGAGATTAAACCCCGCTCTCCATACCTGGACTTGAAGTTCCACCTTTTCAATATTTGTTGCTGGATATATGCAGTCTGCTTCTTTCAATTATTGAGTACCCTGCCCCTATATTATCAGAATGGACATGGATTAAATGAATCACAGATTGGTATCATTCTGGCCTTCAATGGCATTGTTGTGGTCATATTTGAAATGTTTTTGGTCCATACTGCTGAACGGAGGTTGACCTTTGCAAGTTCCATAGCCATTGGCACCCTGCTTGCAATGCTCAGTTTTGCGATATTACCTATTCCTGGAGGAATATTGGTGCTTTTCCTATCCATGTTTGTGTTGAGCATTTCAGAAATTCTGGTGCTGCCTTTCACCTCATCAGTGGTTGTCAAAAGATCGCACCGACTCAATCAGGGAGCATATATGGGGCTCAATTCATTGGCATTTTCTGCTGCACATGTGGTATCCCCCTTTATGGGTACCCGGATTGCAGCAAGTTGGGGTTTCAATTCACTTTGGATGATAACCAGCGGAATTTTGCTGCTGGTAGCATTTGCGTTTTATTTTCTGATCAAACGCATGTGAGCCCCGAAAGCTCACGAAAGCTCAAATCAAACAATCAAAATAACCAGCAGGATCAGGCAATATGCCTTTCATAAGGCACCCGGGTAGCAATAGAACGAGCCAGGGTCACCTCATCCACATACTCCAATTCGCCACCAAAAGCAATTCCACGGGCAATGGTCGATACCCTGACCCCAAACTCCCTCAGCTTTTTATAAAGATAAAAAATTGTAGTATCGCCTTCCATAGTGGCACTCAAAGCAAGGATCACCTCCTCCACTTCCCCATTTTTTACCCGCTCGACCAGCTCCTCAATATTCAAATCTCCCGGGCCAATTCCATCCATGGGAGAAATCAAGCCTCCAAGAACATGATATACGCCCTGGTATTGATTTGTATTTTCTATAGCCATCACATCCCGGGTATCTTCCACCACGCAGATTATTCCTCGGTCCCTTTTTGATGAACCACAAATTCCGCAAGTTTCCAGGTCCGAAAGATTAAAGCAAACCTGACAATAACGAATTTGTTGTTTGAGCATATTCAGCGACTCGGTAAACCGGGAAAATTCCGGTTGGGGCTGTTTCAAAAGATGCAAGACCAGTCGGAGAGCCGTTTTTTGACCCACCCCGGGCAAGCGGCCAAATTCTGCCACCGCCTGTTCCAGGAGTTTGGAGGAAAAGTTCATATCACAAAGATAAATGAAAATGACAATTTTTCACTACTTTAGCAATAGAGGAAATGGGTGAAAGCGCCTATTACACACAATTAAGGAAATTATATAAGGATTTATGGCGAAAATACAGGAAGAAAGAATCAGAAGTGCATTTCGGAACAAGACTTGGCAGGAAATAAAAGTAAAAGATTCATGGCAGATTTTCAAAATCATGTCCGAATTTGTAGATGGGTTTGAAAAACTGGCCAAAATCGGCCCCTGCGTTTCCATTTTTGGTTCGGCAAGGACAAAAACAGACAGTCATTACTACAATTTAGCGGTGGACGTGGCACGACTACTTACAGAAAATGGCTACGGCGTGGTGTCCGGTGGAGGTCCTGGCATTATGGAAGCCGCCAATAAAGGGGCAAGCGAAGCAGGCGGAAAATCCGTGGGCCTTTGTATTCAACTCCCCATGGAAGAACAGCATAACCCCTATACTGACAGGGACAAATTGATGGAATTCAATTACTTTTTTGTCCGAAAAGTCATGTTTGTAAAATATTCCCAGGGATTTATTGTCTTGCCCGGTGGTTTTGGTACTATGGATGAATTGTTCGAGGCGATGACTATGATCCAAACTGGAAAAATCGCCCGATTCCCGATTGTCCTGGTAGGGTCGGAGTTTTACGGGGGATTATTTGATTGGATTAAAAACACCATGCTGGCGGAAGGCAATGTCAACCCGGAAGACCTCAATCTTTACCGGGTGGTAGATACAGCCGAAGAAGCTGTGGAACACATCCTTCGCTTCTACGACAAATATTTGTTGAAACCAAATTTCTAAAAGCTATTCAGCCGACTTACCAGTCAGTTTACCTGCGGGGGCATCTGCTGTAAGGGAAACCCGGATTTCAGGATTGGCCAACCATGGATTACTACTTCAACACCTCTCTGGCGATAACAAGCTTTTGAATTTCGGAAGTTCCTTCCCCAATGGTGCACAGTTTGGAATCACGGTAAAACTTCTCCACTGGAAAGTCTTTGGTATAACCATATCCACCGAAAATCTGCACAGCTTCAGTAGCGCATCTCACCGCAACCTCGGAGGCATAATATTTGGCCATAGCCGAAACCTTGGTCACATCTTTATTAGCGTTCTTTAGGTCAGCTGCCTTGCGAATCAATAACTCTGCAGCTTCAATCTCAGTAGCCATATCAGCCAATTTAAAGGATATACCCTGGAAATTAGAGATTGGTAGTCCAAACTGATGTCTTTCTTTGGAATACTTGACCGCAGCCCTAAAGGCACCTTTGGCGATACCAAGAGAAAGTGCAGCAATAGATATCCTCCCTCCATCCAATACTTTCATGGCCTGCTTGAAACCTTCACCCTCAACACCCAGTAGGTTCTCTTTGGGCACCCGACAATTGTCAAAAATGAGTTCA
>DATGNG010000072.1:0-5782 GCA_035306865.1 Sphingobacteriaceae bacterium | reverse complement strand
GAATCTTACCGTCGCCCGTTATTATACACCCCTGGGCCGGAGTATTCAGCGGGACAACAATACAGACAACCGAAAGGATGCTAATGACACAGTTTCCAGGAGGCAACAGCAGTTTGTGACGGCTACGGGCAAGGCACTGTTTGCTGGTGGGGGTATTTTGCCAGATATTGTGGTGGATGTGGATAGTGTGGAATTTAGCCCTTTTTACCAAGAAATTTATCAGAATGGGTTATTGCATGAGTTTGTATATGGACGGCTGGTTACCGGGATGCCCGGGTTTGCGATAGAGAATTTTTTGAATGGATACTCACTTCCTGAGTCCGAATTTCAGGATTTTATACAGTTTGTAGAAGAAAAGGGGTTCGAGTTTAATGAAAGCGACGAGTCTCCCGCCAAACAACGGATGAGCCTTGAGATTGAGGCGCTTTTGGGAAGGTATTATTTCGGAAGTGATGCTTATTTCAGGATAAAAAACCGGCAAGATCCGGTGATCAATAGTGCGCTTACTCACTTGGAAGTGCAAAGGGCGGTGAAACAGATCCCCGACCCATGATCTCTCGACCCATGATCTCCCGACCAATAATCCCTGATCAATGAATGCGCAAGTCTGCCCAAACCGGATAATGATCCGATAGTCTGCGGGGGATGATCCGGTATTGCTCTACTTCAAACTCAGGACTGGCCATGATATAGTCGATCTGAAAGTTTGGAAAATCCCCATTATAAGTCCTGCCCCATCCAGAACCTTTTTCCCTGAATGCATTTTTCAAGCCTTTACCAACATGGTTGACTGCAAAGGACAGAGGGGTATCATTGAAATCCCCCAGAATCATATAGGGTGTATTGTTGGATTCAACATGCTTTTTTAACGATTTGCTCTGCATACTTCTGGAGAGGAAGGCCTGCTTTATCCGGCTGCCTATCCTTTTGGTGGATGATACGTTGGTTTCTATTGTTCCGTCTTTTGAGCCGGCAATAAAATCATAATCTTCCTGTTGGAACCTAAAGGAACGCAGGTGTACATTATAGATCCGTATCAGTTCGCCATCTTTTTCTACATCGGAATATATAATACTGTTTACGCCCAACTCAAAATCGGGCAAATGCCCCGAAGATTTTATCGGATATTTAGAAAAAATCGCCAGGCCGTAGGACTCAAAATCGTTTTGGGCCACAGGGTGGAAATATTGGTAAACCAGCCCCAACTCACGATTGAATGCCCCCGAAATATCGTGCTTACCCTTTTCGCGGGTATAAAATTCCTGAATACAGACCACATCCGGATCGACTTCTGCAATCAATGAAATGGCGTCCTCCTGAATATCCGGTTCGTTATTTTTCTGATTAATATCCCGGAATAAATGAACATTATAAGTCAGCACCCTGATGGAGCTTGAGTCGGAAACCAATGGCCTTTCCTCTGCCCCGGTATTCCTGAATCCAATATGGGACTGTAAGGCACTCCACCCGATGAGGATAGTGGCCAGGGAAATCAGCATATAGCTTCTTTTCAGGAACAACCAGATCAATATGAATAGAATATTTAGGCCCAATAAGAACAAATAGGCCATGCCCAGAAAAGCTATTGCCCAGAATTGCTGCGGGTCGGTGGTGGGAGCAAAGTAGCTACCCAGCAACAGAATGGCCACCACAACATTTGCGAACAGAAAGGTTTTTCTGATAAAACCGAGTTTTTGGGTCTTCCTCCTCCTTTTTTTCCTTCGCATACTCCTCAGTTTTTTTGATTACTGGCTTTGAAAAGCGCTTCCTTTTCCTTTTTGCTCAGACTGTCGTATCCGGATTTAGATATTTTATCCAGAATCTGATCAATGAGCATCTGGTTCGGCATCTCATCACTGCTTGTTTTTTTTCTCTTATTTGATTGGACGTTATCGGCATCGGACGACTTGTCGTGGAAAGACCGGGGATTTTTCACTACCTTCAACTTGCTTCGCCTTTTTCGCTTAAATATTTTGCTCCAATCCCTTCCCGAACGCAATTGGCGAATATATAAATATCCCAAAAAGGCTCCTCCTATATGGGCCAAACTGCCCCCCGCATTGCTACCCCCCACTCCCAAAAGATCCAAAACCAGAAAGGCCAGAGCCAAATACTTTAACTTTACATTGCCCAAAAAAAGCATCCGAATCGAATAATCCGGCAGCAATGTCGCTGTTGCAAATATGACGGCACTTACGCTGGCTGACGAACCAATAAGTACATGGGCGGTGATTTGTTCGCTGAAAACGGGGATCAGGGCATAGCTCAACAAATAGATGAACGCACCTGCCAGTCCTCCGGCCAGATAGACAAACACGAATTGCTTCCGGGACAAGAAATCAAGAAAGATCCGCCCCATCCAGTACAGCCAGAGCATATTGAACAGCAAGTGGAAAAATGAAATCTGGGCAAACATATAGCTGACCAGGGTCCAGGGTTTCCAGGCAAGTGCCGGCAGGTAGGCAGGCAATTGAAATTGGGCAATCAACCAGGTGGGCAGTGCTGCGGGCAATATTCGCAGATACACAAATAATCCCGCCAAATTGAGCAGGATAAAAACCAAGCAGTTGAGGCCAATAAAAAGAAACAAAGGATTCCCTGCACGGAAAACCTTATCCCATAATTCACGGAACAGAGACCTATTCATTCTGCCAAGATAGGAAAAATTAGAAATGTGATCAAGACCAATAGTTTGGCCGCCTGATATTCCAGATTTTGATCAAAAAGAATCCGAATAATGCGCCGCCAATATGTGCAAAGTGGGCGATCGAAGTGCCTGCTACTCTGGAAACGCCAAGGAAAAGTTCGAGGGCGATCAGAATAGGAATAAAGTATTTGGCTTTGACCGGAACAGGGATAAACATCAGATACAGGGAGGTGTTGGGAAATAAATAGCCAAAAGCGATCAACAGGCCGTAAATAGCCCCTGACGCGCCTACCATTGGGGTGTTGTAAACCGAGACCAGTTTGCTGAACTCTTCATTGGTGATGCCGGGATGATTGCCGTACACCATGCCCTCCAGCATATCAAAACGCAACCAATGACCCGCTGATACCGTGCCTGTAATTGTATAAACCTCCAGGGCCTGTACCCCAAATTGCAATACCAAAGCCCCCAAACCTGTGATGAGGTAATAGTTGATAAAGCGTTTGGATCCAAAGACCTGTTCCAGCACCGGCCCAAACATAAATAGAGCAAACATATTGAAGAAGAGATGGGCAAACCCGCCATGCATAAACATATAGGTGATGATTTGCCATATCCGGAAAAAAGGAGAGTCGGGATAGTAAACTCCAAACATGCGGGCTGCCTGATCAAAAATCAGGGTGCCTATAAAGCAGATGATATTGATCATCAACAGGTTTTTGACTATTGGGGGTATGCCTGCAAAAGGGGAGGATGTATTACTGAACATATCTGGTTTTCGTTTTCTTCTATATATGCTAAATTATGGAATCCGGTCCAATTATGGAATCCGTTTCAATGCTGGAATCCGTTTCAATGCTGGAACTGCCCGAGCAATTCCCGGACGGTAAAGGTAAGGATTATCGGCTTTCCCTGTATAGAGGTGTTGGCGGATTCGCAGGCGAAAAGCCTGTCGATCAATTCGGCCATTTCCAGTTGGGACAATTCGGTGCCGGCTTTGATGGCAGCACTGCGGGCCAGGCTTCTGGCCAGATTCTGGCGCTTGTCCAGGGTGCTGTCAGGACGGTTGTTCTTAAAGTCTTCCAGCAATTGGGTGATCGCTTCCCGCTCGTGGATGCCGGAACCAAGATCTGCCGGCACACCTTCGATCACAAAAGTGTTTTTCCCAAATTCCCGCAACTGGAATCCCAGTGCCTGGATCTCAGGCAGCAGGCCATTAATCAGCGCGGTGTCTGCCGGATCCAGATCCAATGTCTGGGGAAACAGGCTTTGCTGGCTCGTCCCCTGCCGCGCTTCCAGTTGCTGCAAAAATTGCTCATACAAAATCCGTTCATGGGCAGCTTGCTGGTCTATGAGCATCATGCCGGAGTGAATCTGCGAAATAATGAAACGTTTGTGTAGTTGAAAAAGTCGGTTGGTGGCCACCCCTTCACTCTCTTTGGACTCATCTGCATGATCGGAAGCCTGTTCCAGAGTCAACTGTTGCGGCTCGATCTTTTGGGTTACTTCGTACAATTGTTCCCAGTTTTGGGGAATACCGGATGGTTTGTGTTGGTTAGAAGAGGCACCGCCAGAAGAACCGGCTCCAGAAGAACCGACTCCAGTAGAGCCACTGCCTCTGCCTGCCCGCGGGTTTTCTTTCAGAAAGGGATTAAAATCGGGATCGAAGCTGATCTGGGGTGGGGTAATCTGGTCCAGGGGTTTGGGTTGGATCATATTGGCAAATCCTGTTTCCTGGTCAAAATCCAGGCTGGGCGAGATATTATATTGACCCAGAGAACGCTTGACCGCCGAACGAACGATAGCATAAATGGACTTTTCGTCCTCGTATTTGATCTCGGTCTTGGTCGGGTGTACGTTGATATCAATCCGTGCCGGATCAATTTCGATAAATAATATATATAGCGGATATGTATCATCAGGCAGCACCTCCTCGTATGCTTTCAGAATTGCATGATTGAGGTAGGCGTCTTTTACAAAACGTTTATTGACGAAAAAGAACTGTTCCCCCCGTCCTTTCTTGGCGTATTTCGGCTTGCCGATAAATCCTTTTATACGTATAATTGACGTATCTTCTTCTATTGGCACCAGGCGTTCGTTGTAGTTATTGCCAAATATATGCACGACCCTTTGCTTGAGGGTGCCTGGGGGCAGATGGTAAATTTCGTTTCCATCATTGTGAAAGGTGAAATGAACAGTCGGGTGGGCCAGGGCAACCCGCTGGAACTCATCCACAATATGCCGTAGCTCGACTACATCGCTTTTCAAAAAATTGCGCCTTGCGGGAATATTGTAAAATAGGTTTTTCACACTGATGCTGGTGCCAACGGGCATAGCATCTTCCGTTTGCCGGATGATTTCCGAGGCTGCCACCTCCAGTACGGTTCCCAAGTCATCCTCATGTCGGCGGGTGCGCAGCTCCATTTGGGCGATCGCAGCGATTGAGGCCATTGCTTCCCCCCGGAAACCCATTGTCCGGATCGCAAACAGATCTTCTGCCCGGCGGATCTTTGAAGTCGCATGCCGCTGCAGGGACAGGCGTGCGTCTGCTGCACTCATGCCACAACCATTGTCAATGACCTGTATCAATGACTTGCCCGCATCCCTGACCAATAGCTTGATCTGATCGGCACCCGCATCGATTGCATTTTCTATCAGTTCCTTTACGGCAGATGCCGGTCGCTGTACGACTTCACCGGCTGCAATCTGATTGGCCACCCCATCTGGCAGTAATTGTATAATGTCTGGCATATACTGCGAAGTTAAGAAAAATCCGTAATTTTATCCCTTTCGGAAAAAGCCGATCAAGAGAAAAATAATGGAAATAAAAAACATTTGCTGCATCGGAGCAGGTTATGTAGGCGGACCGACTATGTCTGTAATCGCCAGCCAATGTCCGCATCTTCGGATTACGGTTGTGGATTCCAATCCTGAGCGGATTGACGCCTGGAATGGGCCTGATCTGAATAAGTTGCCAATTTATGAGCCTGGTCTTGCGGAGGTTGTGGCTGAAGCACGGGGCCGGAATTTGTTTTTTTCCAAAGATATCGATCGTGCTATTTTGGAAGCGGATATGATTTTTATTTCGGTCAACACCCCTACTAAAACCTATGGAAAGGGCAAGGGAATGGCTGC
>DATGNG010000071.1:0-4123 GCA_035306865.1 Sphingobacteriaceae bacterium | reverse complement strand
TTTGGCCACAAGGCATACAATGGCCAGCCCAGAAAGCTGAGGTTCCTGCAACCCTGGACTGGGATCTTTGGTTGGGGACCGCTCCTCAGGTAGATTATGTAGATAAACTTGTTCCGTTCAACTGGCGTGGCTGGTGGGATTATGGAACAGGGGCATTGGGTGATATGGGCTGTCATATCATGGAGGCTCCTTTCAGTATCCTGGGATTGCAATATGTAAAGGATGTGCAGGCCAGTGTGGGCAGTGTGTATGTGGACGAATTTAAAAGAGGATATTTCCCGGAGAGTTGCCCTCCATCGAGTTACGCGGTGATGACCTTCCCGAAAACAGAGAAAACACAGGGAGATGTCACTATCCATTGGATGGATGGAGGTATCCAGCCACAGCGCCCGGAAGAACTGGGGGCCAATGAAATCTTTGGTGATGGTGGTAACGGAATCATGTTTGTAGGTACAAAAGGCAAGGTTTTGGCAGATTGCTATGCAGCCAATCCTCGTTTGTTGCCAACTTCATTATCGGATATTGTTTCCGTTCCACAGAAATATGAGCGGGTTCCAGGTGGTGCAAACGGACACTATGCCCAGTGGGTAGAGGCTTGTATTGCTGGTTATGGCAACATGGAAGTCAGTGCTCCTTTCGATATTTCAGGGCCCTTGACCGAAGCCTTATTGATGTCCAATCTGGCCATCCGTGGTTCTGATATGCGTATTGAAAACAGGTATCCCGGCCGGAATCTAAAGCTTCTGTGGGATAATGAAAACATGAAAGTCACCAACTTCGAGGAGGTCAATCAATTTGTGAAGCGTGAATACCGCAAAGGTTGGGAGTTGAATTATTCTTTTTAAAATAAGGTGAAATGAATAGGAGAGAAGCATTAACCAGGGTTGCCTGGATCATGGGAGGAACAGTAATAGGAGCCAACTTATTTCTGGAGGGATGTACCCGCGCGGCTACTGATTCCGTGGAAACCTTGTTTGAGCCTGGAACTATAGATTTTCTTGGGGATGTGGCTGATGCGATATTGCCCCCAACCTCCAGTCCGGGGGCCAAGGAAGCAGGAGTTGGCAGTTTTATTCCGGTAATGGTCAAGGATTGCTACACTCCCGAAGACCAAAAGGTGTTTGTTGAGGGATTGAAGGAAATTGACAAAGAATCACACGTCCAGTACGGAAGAAAATTTCAGGAATTAAACGCTGAAGAAAGGCTTTCAGTAGTAAATACTATTGATAAAGAATCCAAGGAATACCACCGGAATAAAACGGATGAACAGCCCAATCATTATTTCAACCTGTTCAAACAGTTGACATTACTTGGGTTTTTCACTTCAGAGATTGGAGCTACAAAAGCTCTGCGATATGTACAAATCCCCGGACGCTATGACGGGGATATTCCCTATGCAAAGGGTGACCGGGCTTGGGCTTAGCAGCAGGGGATATGGTTTATACCCTTTTCAGCGTTTCACAATTTCCTCAAATTCGTATGAATTTGGGGAAATTGTGAAATGGCGGAAAGCCAACTGCCAAATGTGTTTTCCCGGTTTCATTCATTAAGCCCATTCCCGTAAGGAGAATGTATCTTTGAGGCGGATTCCCTTTTCGGTAACCTGCAATGTACAACATTCATTCACAGGATCATGTTCAAGAAACAGGACAAATTCATTGTCCACAATTTCTTGCCAATACTCTTGACGTTCCTGCATGGTTTCCAGAGGCCTGATATCATATCCCATTACATATGGAATAGGGATATGCCCAGCCGACGGCAACAAATCGGCCATATATAATAGTGTTTTGCCATTATAAGCGATTTGCGGCAACATCATGGCTTCGGTATGACCATGCACAAAGCGCAATCGGATTTTTTCAGTAAAGGGAAGGCGACCATCTTCCCCGACAAATGCTAATTGTCCATGTTCTCTAAGCGGCAAAATGTTTTCGGAAAGAAAGGAGGCCTTTTCCCGTGGATTGGGGTGAAGAGCCCAATCCCAATGCCGTTCATTGGACCAATAGGTAGCGTTTTTAAAAGTAGGCAGCAGCTCACCATTCACCCTGGAAACGGCACCGCCCACATGATCAAAATGCAAATGTGTCAGAATTACATCAGTTACATCATCGGTATGAAAGCCTTTGGAAGCAAGTGATCGATCCAAAGTATCATGCCCATGCCTATAATAATGTCGGAAAAACTTTTCATCCTGCTTATCACCCAATCCCGTATCGATCAAAATCAATCTATTTTCATCTTCAATCAACAACAATCGGGCAGCCCAGGTACAAAGATTGTTTTCATCAGCAGGATTGGTACGTTGCCAAAGCGATTTGGGAACCACACCAAACATCGCTCCGCCATCCAACTTAAAATATCCGGTATCAATAGTATGTAATTGCATTTTTCAATTCTTTGAATCAAATTTAAGAAATTAAGCTGTAATTGCTAAAACGATAAAATATAATGATTATCAATTAGTTGACTTAGTGTACAAACTACATTAAGTTGATTTTCAACCCTTTTTGTTCGTTTTGGGCTAAATAATTGGGTAGATTTGCCCGCATCTTTTAAACATTAATATCCGATGCAAGTCAATCAAAATATTCCAGATCTTCACTATTTGGGAATTAAACCCCATAAATCGATTCATTACCAAAAGTCTATCAGTGAATTGGTCGAACATGCTATTGTAGCGGGAGAAGGTGTGCTGTCTGATTCCGGCGCACTTGCTGCTGACACAGGGAAATTTACCGGTCGTTCTCCATTTGATCGCTTCATTGTAGAAGATGATTTGACCAAAGAAAATGTATGGTGGGGCAAGATCAATCAGGCTATTTCCCCTGAAAATTTCGACAAATTGTACGATTTGGTCACCGATTACCTTGAGCAAAAAGAGCTGTTTGTCAGAGATGCGGCAGCCTGTGCTGATCCTGGACACCAACTTAACCTGCGGGCAATTACCGAGTCAGCGTATCAGAGTATTTTTGTAAACAATATGTTCATCCGGCCTGATGAAGTAGATCCAAAAAATCAGCCGGAATGGACAATTTTGGCAGCATCCAGTTATACCTGTAGTGATCCAGCTAAATATGGCATACATAATCCAAATTTTGTAGTGCTCAATTTTAGCAGGAAAATCATTTTGATTGCAGGTACGGGATATACAGGGGAAATCAAGAAAGGAATCTTTTCGGTTCTGAATTTTATTTTGCCCCATCAAAAAAAGGTGCTATCCATGCATTGTTCAGCCAATACAGATGCCAATAACGAATCTGCTTTATACTTTGGATTGTCAGGTACCGGAAAAACCACTTTATCCGCTGATAGTGAACGCAGGCTGGTTGGGGATGATGAACATGGTTGGGGTGATAAGGGAATTTTCAACTTCGAGGGAGGTTGTTATGCAAAATGCGTAGGGCTGGACCCTGAAAAAGAACCTGAAATTTTCAACGCAGTCAAATTTGGGGCCTTATTGGAAAATATCAATTTCCACCCGGGCACACGAATTCCTGATTATGACAATATAGAAAAAACTGAAAACACAAGGGTGGCTTACCCCATTGACCACATCGAAAATATTGCCGAAGGTAGTGTGGGTGGAGCACCAAAAAACATCTTTTTCCTGACGGCTGATGCCTTTGGTGTATTGCCCCCAGTATCCAAACTGTCTGTTACACAGGCAATGTACCACTTCATTTCCGGATATACAGCCAAAGTTGCCGGCACAGAAGTGGGAATAACTGAACCGAAAGCAGTGTTTTCTGCTTGCTTTGGAGAAGCTTTCCTTCCACTTCACCCATCAAAATATGCTGAATTGTTGAGGGAAAAATTGCAGGGATCCAATATAAATGTATGGCTGATCAATACAGGTTGGATTGCCGGACCATATGGTGTAGGAAGGAGAATCAAACTTGCCTATACACGTGCCATAATCAAAGCAGCGCTTAACGGCACACTGAAAGAGGCCAGCTATAAAACCCACCCGGTATTTGGACTGGAATACCCGACATCTTGTCCGGAAGTACCATCCAACGTATTGGATCCGGTGGTAATGTGGAATAACGAAGAGGCTTATTATGCACAGGCAAACCAACTTGCTCAACTTTTTGTGGAGAATTTCAAAAAGTTTGAGCAA
>DATGNG010000070.1:0-3463 GCA_035306865.1 Sphingobacteriaceae bacterium | reverse complement strand
GGGATTTTAAGGAAAGTAGTTCCAACACCCTGTTTGCCTTTGGCCTCGCTCTTTTGCTGGTTTATTTGATATTGGCCGCACAATTTGAGAGTTTTCTGGATCCGTTTATTATAATTCTGACCGTCCCTATGGCGGTGGCAGGGGCCATGCTTTCCCTATGGTTGACTGGTCAGACCTGGAATGTGTTTAGCCAGATAGGGACGATAATGCTCATAGGCCTGGTGACGAAGAATGGTATTTTGATTGTCGAATTTGCCAATCAGTTGAAGCATAGGGGTATGTCGGTCAGGGAGGCCATTGTCCATGCTGCAGAGGCACGTTTGCGCCCGATTCTGATGACCAGTCTCGCTATTGCCCTGGGTGCGTTGCCGATTGCTGTTGCTTTTGGTGCAGCTGCGACCAGCCGTATTGGAATGGGGGTAGTGATTGTGGGTGGAACGATGTTCTCCTTAATCTTGACGCTCTATGTCATTCCGGCAGTTTATGCAATGTGGTCCAGGGAGCATAAGGGGAATGCAGAATTGGAGGCTTTTGAATTGGCAGAGAAGGCCGCATTGGAGACACCTTCAAATGGTATAAAACCTCAAGTGTCGGTAGAATAATATGATGAAGATGAACAAAAGAATTGTTGGAATTGGAGTATTGATAGGGATATTGTCCTTTTCATTTTCGACAAGGGCGCAGGAGGTGTTGAGGCTGGAGGAGGCTATTGCTACCGCCCTGGAAAATAATTATGCCATCAAGTTGGTGGCCAATGATAAGGAAATTGCTGAAAACAATGTGAGTTTGGGAAATGCGGGCATGTTACCGGTTGTTTCAGCGGATGCCTCGGCTGCCATGTCCGTACAAAACACCAGACAGACCCTGCTAAGTGGGGAGATCAGGGAGTTGGACAATGCGCGCAACCGTTCTTCCTCCTACGGAGCCAATCTCCGGTGGACTATTTTTGATGGTTTCCAGATGTTTTCCCGTTATGAGCAATTGAAACAGTTGGAAGCGCGTGGGGAAGCACAATTGAAGGCCGCCGTCCTGCAGACGGTATCCGCCATATTCAGTACTTATTATGAGTTGGTACAGCAAAAGCAATTGATCGTTGCTACTGAAACTGCTTTGGAACTTTCCCAATTCCGTTACCAAACGGCAGAAAATCGCTATCAGATCGGGAGGGCTTCGAAGCTGGAGGTACTCAGTGCCAGTGTGGACCTCAATACCGATACTACAAATCTGCTGCGGCAGCGGGACAATTTCAGGAATGCCCAGGTGCGGCTAAACGAATTGATGGCCAGGGATGTGAATATGGAATTTGATGTGGTGCAGGACATTGATATCAATGAGTATTTGGATTTTGGGGACCTTTCCCGGTCTGCCCAACACCTGAATCCGGCATTGAAAGTGGCATTGCTGGATCAGCGCCTGGCCGAATTGGAAGCAAAGAGGATTCAGGGTCAACGATATCCGCAGGTCAATCTGACCAGTGCCTATACCCGCTCCAATTCGCGAAACGCCCTCGGATTCTCTACCGAATCCCGAAATGTGGGCTTGAATATGGGGATTTCTGCCAGCATCAACATTTTCAATGGCTTTATTCAGCGCAAGAATGAACGTAATGCAAAGATAGAAATGCGTTCCGCCGCCTTACAGGTAGAAGAGGTCAGCCAGCAAATCGAGGCCGGCTTACTGATGGCTTTCCGTACCTATTCCACCAATCTGGAATTGGTGCGTTTGGAAAAAGCCAATCGTGACATTGCACAGGAAAACCTGGACATTACTCTTGAAAAATTCAAGCTGGGCAGCATTGCTCCTCTTGAGTTCCGCGAAGCACAACGCAATTTTGTAGATGCAAGTACCCGTTACAGTACGGCCCTGTACCAATCCAAAATGGCAGAAATCGCCCTGAAGCAAATTGCGGGAACGCTTGTAATGGATTGAGGGAGTAGGCTGGTCCTGCAAGGCCTGGCGTGGGCAGAAGGAAAAGCACCTTGTATTTTCAGAATTTTTTCGTAAATTTGATACTCGTTTCTTTGATTGTGGAGAAAACTGAAATATGATTTTAGTCGCGGATAGTGGTTCATCAAGATCAGACTGGATGCTGGCATTGCCCGACAGCAAACCCCTTTTTTTTACCACGAAAGGGCTAAACCCCTTTTTTGTCAATGAGAAAGATATTGAACGGGTGCTGCAGAATGTGCCCGAGATCATCCCTTATGCCGATGAAGTCAGTGAAGTATATTTCTTTGGCTCCGGCTGTTCCAGCCCCGATCGGCGAGAGATAGTCTCGAACGCACTTTCCCGTTTGTTTGTTAACGCTTTTATCGATGTAGAGATCGATCTGGTCGGATCGGCTTATGCCACTTGCGGCACCCGCAAGGGCTATATAGCCACACTTGGGACTGGCTCAGACATTACGTTTTTCGATGGGGAAGACATCCTGCCTTCCCGTCAGGGTATTGGTTATGTTTTGGGTGATGAAGGGTCTGGTGTTTGGTACGGAAAGCAACTCCTGACCGATTACCTCTACGGCTCTATGCCTGAAGAATTGTCTGTTCGCTTTGGTGAAAAATACCGGGTCACTAAAGAGTCAGTAATCAAGAACGTTTATCATAAACCCATGCCAAACACGTTTTTGGCTTCATTTGCACCTTTTATATCGGAAAATATAGAACATCCCTATATGGACGAATTGCTCCAGAAGGGATTCAGCGAATATATTGAAACCAATATTGTACCTTACGCTGATTATATGGAATATGTTTGCCACTTTGTAGGGTCCATTGCTTTTCATTTCGAAAAGCATCTGCGTTTGGTAAGCGACCGCTACGGTGTACAGGTGGGAATGGTCTTGAAAAGCCCGATCGAACGCTTGTTTGAATTTGTTTTTCAGCGTGAAAAGAAGTACGAAATTCAATTGTAGTTGTAAAAAATCTTTGTAATTATTAAAAAAAAATAGCCATGAAAATATTGATTAGTATGATCGTCGCAAGCCTGATCCTGGGCACGGCGGATGGAGTGCACAAGTATAGTTTCACTTCTATTGATGGGAAAAAAGTCGATCTCTCCCAGTTTAAGGGCAAGAAGATCCTGATTGTCAATACGGCCTCCAAATGCGGATACACGAAGCAGTACGCCGGGTTGCAGGAGCTGTCCGAAAAATTTGGAGAAGATTTGGTGGTGATTGGATTCCCTTCGGGCAATTTTAGGGAGCAGGAATTTGGCACCAATGATGAAATCTTGGATTTTTGTGAGAAAAATTATGGGGTGACATTTTTGCTGGCAGAAAAAACCGAAGTCGCGGGAGAGAGTATTTCTCCACTGTTTGCTTACCTGACGTCGGCTTCAAACCCTGATTTTACCGGTGATATCAATTGGAATTTTGAGAAATTCCTGATCGACGAAAATGGTCAGTTGGTGCACCGCTTCCGCTCGAAAGTCGAACCCTTGTCGGATGAGTTGCTGGGGAAACTTT
>DATGNG010000069.1:0-8722 GCA_035306865.1 Sphingobacteriaceae bacterium | reverse complement strand
ATATTGTTTCAGACAGCCATCCTCAAACACAACTATAGGGGTAGCTATATGTATTGTTATTGTACCAAAAGCTCGCACTTCAGACATATAGTAGAAGAGGCGCTGAAAAATGATATCCACCTGGAAACCTCATCCGCATTTGATATGTTGATGATTGATGCCCTCGAGAAAAAAGGGGTAGTGAATAAGGACATCACCGTTATTTGCAATGGCTTCAAAACCTATCAATATAAACAGTATATCGTGGACATGTTGCATGATGGGTTCAAAAATATCATTCCCGTGCTTGACAATAAGGAAGAGTTCAATATTTATGATGATGAAGTCGAGTTGGATGAGCCTTGTAAACTGGGCATTCGTATTGCAGCAGAAGAGCAGCCCAATTCTCAGTTTTATACCTCCCGACTGGGAATCCGTATGGAAGATATTTTGGATTTCTATAATAATAAGATTTCCCAAAATCCAAACTTCAAAGTGACAATGCTGCACTTTTTTATCAATTCAGGTATTTCCGACACGCCGTATTACTGGAATGAATTGGAAAAATATGTGACGCTGTATTGTAAATTTAAAAAAATAAACCCTGATCTTACTACCCTGGATATTGGTGGTGGAATGCCGTTTAAAGACTCGTTGGTGCATGATTTTGACTATGAATATATGGTCAATGAAATTATAAACCGTATCAAAGAGATTTGTGGAGTCCATGATGTAATTGAACCTGATATTGTCACTGAGTTTGGAAAATATACCGTAGCCGAAGCATCTGGAATTCTTTATAAGGTTTTGGGTCGAAAACAACAGAACGACAGAGAAAAATGGTTGATGCTGGACGGGTCTTTTATAACCAATTTACCGGATGTCTGGGCATTGAATCAGAAGTATATTTTGCTCCCTATCAACAATTGGGATTCGGAGTATGAACGGGTCAATTTGGGCGGGATCACCTGTGACGGACAGGATTATTATAGCCAAGAGGCACATATGAATAACGTGTTTATGCCAAAAACCCGTAAAGTTCAGTATCTTGGCTTCTTCCATACCGGTGCCTATCAGGAAGTGTTGAGCGGGTATGGGGGCATTCACCACTGTCTTCTCCCCTCTCCAAAACACGTATTGATACGGAGAAACCGGGACGAGACCTTCAATTTTGAAGTATTCGGTGAGGAACAAAACAGTAAGCAAGTATTACGATTACTGGGCTATTAATTACATTCAAACAACAGGCCATGAAAAATCTAACGATGTACCGAAATTTGGGCCTATTAGCTATGGTTTTGTCGGTATTTTTATGGGGATGCAAGGATAAGCGTGTGATAAATGATCGGATCGCCCTGAATGAGATCAAGTATCACATGGAGAACAACCCGGTTTATGAGACCACAACACTTAACTATGGTGAAGTGCGATTCAGTAAAAAGTCTGATTCGGCACTGATGGATGCCTATGAGCATTTGGAGGCTTTTGGCTACGTCAAGCTGGAACTGGTCAATGAGCGAAAAAGGTTCTTATCAAGGGATAGTGTGTTTACCTATATAGTTCATTTGACAGACCAATCCATTCCCTACGTGTTGGATAAAACAGCTGACAAGGCCACTGTTAAAACCTATTATTACGAATTGGATGAATCCGAACCGGCCCTTCTGGAACAGACCGGCAAGAACAGAGCGAAAGCCACCGTCACACTCAAGCAGCGAGAAACCGATTTTTCCATGTTTGCTTCCAAGAACCGTGCTTCCAGTGCCTCATTCATAAAGAAAACTTACAATTTTCGCTTTGACGAAAATTCAGGCTGGCGGATTGCACCCTAACCAAACTCTATGGTAATGAGCAAAGGAGATCGACCATGAAGGGTCTAAGCAATTTGATCACCCTTCAAGCCCTGTTTTCTACAATTTCTGGCGTTTTAATATCCAAAATGTCTTGGGTTGGGAAGGTCAGCATTTATTTCTTTTACAAAGATTATGGTGTGCTAAAAATTTGGTGGAAAACCGCCTTACTCCTATTTGGCCTCCAGTTGTTATTGATATTTGTTCTTTGGCTTAGCAAAAGAGTATTATCAAGAACAGGCAGTTTGCTGGTTAACATAATATTTCTATTGCTAATCCTGGTCGGTGTTTACATGACTTATTTGGATTTCACCAATACCGCTCACCGCTATCTCAACACTCAGTTTCATGTTGGAGCCTATTTGCTTTGGGCTGCAGCTATTATCTCTTGTATTTATTTCATTTTTGTTAAAAATAAACGTAATTTGACCCCTTTTAAAGGGGATAACTACCCTGCCGATACCCAAGAAAAGAATGAAAACCACTAACAAAATTATTTCGAAATTCATCTTATCCATTGTGCTGATTGGATGCAGTTTCTCACCCACAGTTTTTGGACAGGTTGGACAGCAAATAGACAGCCTGCTACTAATCAAGGACATCCGGACACTTTCTTCCGTTGAGTTTGCCGGACGCCGCCCGGGCACTCCCGAACACCAAAAATCAGTCGATTATATTACCGATCGATTTGCTTCCCTCGGGTTACAAAAAGTAAACGGCTCATATATAGCCGAATTCCCCATCAATGATACCTTGACCGGCAAAAATTTGTTAGCTATAATTCCTGGCAAAAGTGAAAAGACGATCGTCATCTCGGGGCATTATGATCATCTCGGATTTCGAAGGGGTGAACTTCATCCCGGAGCTGATGACAATGCAAGTGGGGCATCCGGTTTGTTGGCAATAGCTGCGTACTATGCAGATAAGACTCCGAATCACACCTTATTATTCATATCCTTTGACGCAGAGGAAATGGGGCTCCGTGGCGCCCGGCATTTTGTTGACAATCCCCCATTTCCCTTAGAACGCATTATACTCAATATCAACATGGACATGATCAGCCGTAATGATGAAAATCGACTGATTGCATGTGGTACGCATCACAGTCCACATTTGCTGCCTTTTGTAGAAAGGGGTGGAAATGGATTTGTACAGTTGATAGCCGGATATGATGTGCCGGGAACAGGCCGAAATGATTGGACGATGCAGAGTGATCAGGGAGCGTTTTTCAGGAAGAATATTCCTTTTATTTACTTTGGAGTGGAGGATCATCCGGATTACCACACACCAAGGGACACATTTGAAAATATCCAACCCCAATTTTTCTACCAGGCCACTAACGTTATTTTAAACGTAATAAAAGATTTAGACACTAACCTATCAATAAACTGATCATAATGAATAAAATAGTTAAAGCAGTCAGGGATTTTTTTCAGTCTGGCTTAATGGGAGGGGTAATTCTGTTGGGCTGTGTAATTTTATCACTTATTATCGCAAACTCTCCCCTGGGACCTGCTTTTGAACGTTTTCTATCCTTGGAATTAGGTGTACATACGGAGCACCTGCATCTAAAATATCCGGTGTTACTATGGGTCAACGATGGCTTAATGGCCTTGTTTTTCCTAATGGTTGGGCTGGAAATCAAAAGAGAACTTGTCAATGGTCAGCTTTCCTCCCCAAAAAGGGCGATTCTTCCTATTTTTGCAGCTCTGGGCGGTGTGGTGGTGCCTGCAGCCATTTATAGTATTGTCAATTATCAGGAACCAACAGCAGTGGGTTGGGGTATTCCAATGGCTACTGATATTGCCTTTGCCCTGGCTATTATTACCATGCTTGGCAAACGGGTTCCAATTTCCCTCAAAGTTTTTCTGGCAGCACTTGCGATAGTCGATGATTTGATTGCCATTTTGGTCATTGCAATTTTTTACAATTCGAATCTGGAGTTTAGCAATTTGATGATTGCAGGGGCCATTCTGGCCATGTTATTTGTATTCAACCGCATGGGGATCCAAAAATTATATATGTATCTGATTCCCGGCATATTTATATGGTACTTGATCCATCACTCAGGGATCCATGCGACCATTGCAGGAGTTTTGGTGGCAATGGCCATTCCTACAAGGACTTCTGGAGCCGGACATTCACCTTTAATTAGATTGGAACATATACTGGCAACACCTGTCAGCTATTTCATAATGCCGCTTTTTGCATTGGTCAATACCAATATTGTGATCGAATGGGAAATGTTTGCCGGCCTATTTACGCCATTGGGAATGGGAATAATTCTTGGCTTGATGGTGGGGAAACCTATTGGTATAAGTCTGACATGTTGGTTGGCAGTAAAGCTAAGAATCAGTGAGTTGCCCCAAAAGTCCAATTGGAAACAAATCATAGGTGTAGGTATGTTGGCGGGGATAGGTTTCACCATGTCAATTTTTATAGCGATACTATCTTTTACTGGCATGGAACATGTCCTGGCCGAGGCCAAACTATCCATTCTTATCGCATCTCTATTTTCAGGAATATTGGGCTCGGCATTTCTTATTTCATTATCCAATAAACAAAAAAGCAACAAATTATGAATTGAATTTTTGAATTATTAGGATAAAACACTACATTTGAAATATAACACCAATATAATCACACAAACACAATTAGTATAAATACACCATGAAACATACTAATAGAAGAAAGTTCCTTAAAACATCTTTGGGTATTTCTGCAGCAACAGTTGCATCTACAGCATTAGGTATCAATCCGCTAAATGCTTTTGTAAGCTGCAGTTCTCCAAGTTCAGGAGGAGGTAAAGGCACCGGGGATATTTTGGTTTTCGAACAGGAACCCCTACCCTATGAATTTGACGCATTGGAACCCTATATTGATGCCCGAACTATGGAAATCCACTATAGCAGGCATCATGCGGCCTATGTGACCAATGCCAATGCTGCTATATCTGAAGAAAACATTCCTTATTCGAATGTGAATGATTTTTTTGGCAATATATCCAAACTATCGGCTAAAGCACGAAATAATGGTGGAGGGGCCTGGAATCACTCTTTCTTCTGGAAATCCATGCAGGCACCTGTTGAAAACAATGAGCCTACTGGTGATTTACTTGCCGCAATAGAATCATCCTTTGGTTCTTTTGATGAGTTTAAGGAAGCCTTTGCGGCTGCCGGCGCTTCTCGTTTTGGATCGGGTTGGGCATGGTTGGTGAAGGACGGCAATACCTTGAAGGTGGGATCTACCCCAAATCAGGATAATCCAATGATGGATGATGTGGAAATCAAGGGCCAGCCCCTGTTGGGTATCGATGTCTGGGAGCACGCCTATTATCTCCATTATCAGAATAAACGCGGGGATTATATTACAAGCTGGTGGAATCTCGTGAACTGGGATTTTGTTGCAGCTCAATTCGGATCATAGCGCTTACGTTTTTACTATTTAGTTTAACTTTTTTGAAAGAGTGGCCTTTGGGTCGCTCTTTTTTTTGTTTAATATTTTATGGGTTTTATATTTATACGACAAATTGGCACACGGAAAGAAAATATAATGTCAATTCTTCATATTCCCAATTCAAATCATTAATGGTATTTATTTTGATCGCATTAAGAAAAAGGCATAAAATATATAAAATAAGATAGTAAATGAATTTCAATAATTATACAATTAAAGCACAGGAAGCTATTCAAAAAGCTACCGAGATCGTTACTGGAAATCAACAGCAGGCGGTTGAACCCGCTCATGTTCTCAAGGGCCTCCTATTGGAGGATGAGCATGTGGTTACTCATTTGCTCAAAAAACTTGGAGTCAACATCACCCATCTCCATCAGGAAATTGATCAATTGATCGCTGGCTTACCAAAAGTGAGCGGTGGGCAAATTTACCTTTCTTCAGCCTCAAACACGCTATTTCAAAAAGCACAGGGTTATTTGAAAGAATTCAAGGATGAATTTGTTTCAGTAGAACACCTCTTATTGGGAATCCTATCAACCAGTGATCAGACAGCATCACTTTTAAAAAATCAAGGGGTGACCGAGAAGAACCTTAAAAAGGCCATTACCGATCTACGCGGAAACAATCGGGTCACCAGCCAGACAGCGGAAGCAACCTATAATGCCCTCAACAAATATGCGCGAAACCTCAATGATTTTGCTGAATCCGGCAAACTTGATCCCGTAATCGGAAGGGATGAAGAAATTAGAAGAGTCATCCAGATTCTTTCCCGTCGCACAAAGAACAATCCGATCCTGGTCGGTGAACCGGGAGTAGGTAAGACAGCTATTGCCGAAGGAATTGCTCACCGGATCATAAAGGGCGATATCCCCGAAAATCTTAAATCCAAAACAGTTTTTTCTTTGGATATGGGTGCATTGGTGGCAGGTGCTAAGTACAAGGGTGAATTTGAAGAGCGATTGAAATCTGTAGTGAAGGAAGTTTCTGACAGCGACGGTGAAATCATATTGTTTATTGACGAAATCCATACCCTTGTTGGAGCAGGAGGTGGTGAAGGCGCTATGGACGCAGCCAATATTTTGAAGCCGGCACTTGCCCGTGGAGAATTGCGCGCAATTGGTGCAACAACTCTCAATGAATATCAAAAGTATTTTGAAAAGGATAAAGCCCTGGAACGCCGATTTCAAAGGGTGATGGTTGAAGAGCCGGACACTCAAGACGCAATTTCTATTTTGAGAGGTCTGAAAGAAAGGTACGAGACACACCATAAGGTTAGGATATTGGACGAGGCAATTATAGCTTCTGTTGAACTTTCCCAACGCTATATTGCAGATCGATTCTTGCCGGACAAGGCTATTGACCTGATGGATGAAGCAGCGTCTAAACTCCGCTTGGAAATGGATTCTGTGCCTGAGGCGGTGGATGAAATTGAACGCCGAATCATGCAATTGGAAATTGAAAAAGAGGCAATAAAAAGAGAAAATGATAAACGAAAAGTATCAGAATTGAGTGAGGAAATTGCCAATCTAAGTAGTGAGCGGGATGCCCTCAGGGCTGCCTGGCAAAGCGAAAAGACCCTTGTAGATTCCATTAATACCGAACTGGAACAAATCGAGAATTATAAAATTGAAGCAGATCAGGCGGAGCGGGCTGGAGATTATGGTCGGGTAGCCGAAATCCGTTATGGTCGCATCAAGGAATCGCAGGATAAAGTGGAGGCGCTCAAAAAAGAATTGGCAGAAAAGCAATCGGAGAGCCGAATGTTGAAAGAGGAGGTGACTGCGGAGGATATTGCGGGAGTGGTTTCCCGATGGACCGGAATCCCGGTTACCAAAATGGTACAGAGTGAACGTGAGAAGTTATTGAATCTGGAAGATGAGCTTCACAAAAGGGTTGCTGGGCAAGATGAAGCAATAGAGGCTGTTTCTGATGCCATTCGTAGATCAAGAGCCGGATTGAGCGATAAGCGTCGCCCTATAGGGTCATTTATTTTTCTCGGGACGACGGGTGTGGGTAAAACCGAATTGGCCAAAGCCCTTGCCGAATTCCTCTTTGATGATGAGGGCTCCATGGTCCGAATCGATATGAGTGAATACCAGGAAAGGCATTCTGTTTCCCGGCTGATAGGTGCGCCTCCAGGTTATGTAGGATATGATGAAGGTGGTCAATTGACTGAGGCCGTAAGGCGCCGTCCTTATGCGGTAGTTTTGTTGGATGAGATTGAAAAAGCACATCCGGATGTATTCAATATCTTATTACAGGTATTGGATGACGGGCATTTAACGGATAATAAGGGCCGGGTGGTGAATTTCAAAAATACCATTATCATTATGACTTCAAATATAGGTTCCCATTTGATCCAAGATAACTTCGCAGATTACGATGAGAGTCAAAAAGAGGAAATATTAGCCAAAACACAGATGGAGGTCTTCGAATTACTAAAGAAAACGATCCGTCCTGAATTTTTGAACAGAATCGATGAAGTAATCATGTTCACTCCATTGAGCCGTGGAGAAATTAGCAAAATTGTTAAACTTCAATTCGAAGGCGTACGGAGGCAATTGGAAGAGATGGATATCGAGATTACCGCCAGTGAAGAAGCTTTGGATTGGCTCGCGCAATTGGGATATGATCCTCAATTCGGTGCCAGACCCCTGAAGCGGGTAATGCAAAAGCGGGTGCTGAACGAACTTTCAAAAGAAATTCTTGCCGGAAGAGTGGACAAGGACAGTAAGATCAGGCTGGATATGTTTGATGGTAAGTTTGTCTTTTTCAATGAGAATAACTAATGCATTCCTGTTTTCGATAAAATCAACATGTATTTGCCAAAAACCTACTTCCGAGAAATGAATTCATTTCTCGGAAGTAGGTTTTTGGCAATAGACCAAATCATTAAATATCAATTTTAGGTTTTAAAATAAAAAAGATTTTGAATATACGAAATCTTTCGTATGTTTGTAGTACGAAAACAATCGTACATAGATATGGCACAATTAAAACCCACCGAAAGCGAATTGGAAATCTTGCAGATCCTTTGGGAAAAAGGACAAGCAAGTGTACGGGATGTACACGAAATTCTGTTGAAAACCAAAAATTCCGGCTATACCACTACCTTAAAAATCATGCAGGTCATGCTTGAAAAAGGATTGGTTACCAGAGATGGCTCTGCCAGAACCCATATATATAAGGCCGGTATAGAGCGGAAATCGACACAACAGCACCTGTTGGATCGAATGATAACAAATGTGTTCAATGGTTCTCCAACGCGCATGATTATACAAGCTCTGGGCAATTATGAAGCAAGTGCTGAAGAATTAGCGGAAATCAAGGAATATCTTGATCGTTTAGAAAAATAAGGCGATGGAAAACATAGATACCATAATACTGAAAGCCATCGGATGGGGTATTATACATTCACTGTGGATAGGCGCTCTCAT